>JBAXES010000818.1:0-2008 GCA_037140315.1 Chloroflexales bacterium | reverse complement strand
CATAAGTCTTCCTTACGACCCCATAAGTCTTCCTTACGACCCCATAAGTCTTCCTTACGACCCCATAAGTCTTCCTCATGACCCCATAAGTCGCCCTGTGGGTGTTTCTGTCATGCTGAGTATCTGATGGCCGGCGGGCCAGTGGTGCCGGGAGAAACCGGATTTGTCACCCTGAGCGCAGCGAAGGGCCTGCCCATCCACGCGACTGGAAGATGCTTCGCTCAGCATGACCGGTGCGCGGGATGTTCTGAGGAGCGAAGCGAAGCATCTACCGACTTCGAGTGGCACGAACACGCCACATTCCTATCACTCTGAGCGCAATCGAAGAGCGCAGCAAATCACCAACTGACCGCCGCAGAGGGTAACAAATTCGTTAGCATAGCCGGTATACTATCCGAGTGCGCCACCAGGCATCACATCGCATCTTATTAGGTTACAGGAAGGAACCACTCATGCCCGCACGTACCAGCCCGGTTGATCACCACACCCTCACCGCCGACCGCGCAACCCTCAAAGCCATTCTGCGCCTGAGTGACTACCAGCCAATCAACAGCGCCTACAGTATCGCCACCATCCAGCAGCTTGAGGAGAGCCTGATCCAGGCTGAGCTGGAAGAGGCCCGGCTACAGGAGCTATTCGACCAGGCCCGAGCAGCGCTCGAGCAGGGCCGCGAGGTGCGGATGAACACCTCCCTGGCGATCCACAACCTCGCCCTCGGCGTGAAGGCCCAAGTGATCGCCCAATACGGCGATGACTCCTACGCCGTCAAGGCGGTCGGGCTCACCCGCAAGTCGGACCGCAAGCGGCCAAGCCGCAAGAAGGCCGCAGCATAAGTAGAATAGCCTTGATGCGTGGCGCACGAAGGGGGCCTTGCCAGCGATGCTGGCAAGGCCCCCTTCGTGCGTGGTCGCTATGTTGATGTCTAGCCCGCCGATGCCGCCGGCGGCTCCTGGCCGCGCGGCCCCGGCCAGATCCGGCGGGCCAGGGCGGCACCGCCGGCCACCAGGGCCACGATGATCGCCATGATCGCGAGGTTCTTGCCCACCTCCAGCGCCCCGAAGACCCCGCCGCCGCCCTCGCGGTCGCCGCCCGGGCGGTGCCCCTCGCCGGCCTGGAAGCCGGCCGGCGGCCCGCCGTCACGGGCGACGGCGCTCCCGGGCGGGCCAGATGCCGCACCCCCGGCCAGGCCCGCGCTCCCCAGGGCGTAGGCCGCCCCAGACACCAGCAGCGCCGCGAACAGGATGGCCAGAGTCCGTCCGAGTACCTTCATCATCGCAGCACCCCCTCTTCCTTCAGCGCCGGGCGGGCGGCGCGGGCCGGCTGCGGCAGCGCGCGGCGCGGCATCAGCGGCGCGATGATAAAGCGCCTGGTCATATTCACGATCCACTGCCAGTGCAGGGCCACGTGCAGGCCCACCAGGAAGACCGACAGGTTCGCCGAGAGCGTGTGCAGGCCCTTCCACGCCCCGCCGCGCATCGCCGCCAGCCCGAAGGTCGGCAGCACCGCCTCCGAGATCATCAGCCCGGTGAAGACGATCACCGTCATATCGATGAAGAGGAGCGCGTTCAGCGCGTAGTTCAGCCGCGCCGACCACTGCACCTTGCCGAAGAAGCGCTTGGTCACCTGCATGATCCACTGCCAGTGGAGCAGCAGGTGCGTGGTGATCGCCGCGCCGAAGGCGACGCCCAGCCACTCGTGGATGGCCAGCCCGCTGAAGCGCGGGGCCATCGCCACCAGGAAGGCCACAAAGATCGCCATATCGATAGCCAGGTTGATCAGGTTCCGGCTCGGTCGTTTCGCTGTCTGTATCATTATCGTGTCCCCTATCAGTGCTCGTTCCGATAGGCTTATGATAGGGGACGGGTGTTTAGAAGCTCTATAGAAGTGGTTGGCGCCCTAGGTAGATCGCCGGCGCGCCTGGGGCTGCGCCCCAGACCCCGCTTTTTGTTGGGCTTTGTGCCCAGCAGGCACATGCCGCACTGATTGTGCTGCGGCGCGGCTACGCCGC
>JBAXES010000817.1:0-2013 GCA_037140315.1 Chloroflexales bacterium | reverse complement strand
GACGCCTACATGGGCTGGGACGAGATCCGCGCCCTGCGCAACGCCGGGATGGAGATCGGCGCCCACAGCATCAGCCATATTGACCTGACCACGCTCAGCCACGACGAGAATGTCGACCAGATCGCCCGCTCGGGCGCTGAGATCGCCGCCCAGATCGGCGCGCCCGTGCGCAGCTTCTGCTACCCCGCCGGTCGCTTCACGCCAGAGATCGCCGCGATCACCCGCGATGTCGGCTACACCAGCGCCACCACCACCGTCCAGGAGGGTGCCCAGGACGACCCCTTCACCCTGCCGCGCATCCGCATCTACGGCGACATGAGCCAGGACGGGTTTCAGGCGACGGTGGCGGCCTACCTGCCGTAGGGCAATTAGCCCCACGCGGCGATCGTCACAATCCCGGCCATGATCACCAGCGAGCCGGCCACCCGCCGGGCCCCAAATGGCTCGCCGAAGACCAGCCAGCCTGCCAGGACCCCTACCACAATGCTGCACTCGCGCACGGCGCCGGCGTAGCTCACCGGGGCCAGCGCGTAGGCCTGCAGCACCATAGCGTAGGTTGCCAGCATCAGCCCGCCGACCAGCGCCGCGCGCCAGCCGTAGGCCCGCCCGCCCGCCAGCAGGCCGTGTGCGCCGTAGCGCCAGATCATCAGCGGGGTCATCGCGATCACGCTCAGGCCAAAGACGAGCGCCGTGTAGGGCAGCGGGCTGATCCGCCGCACTGCCGCACCGTCGATCGCCGAGTAGATCGAGATGCACAATGCCACGCCGAGGGCCAGGGCCACGCTCGCTCGCCCCGGCCTGCCGGCCCCGGCGCTCGCCCGCCGCAGGCCGACCACGATCAGCCCGGCCACGATCAGCCCCAGCCCGGCCAGCCCCGCCGCGCTCGGCCGCTCGCCTAGGAACAGCACCGACCAGAGCGCCAGCAGCGCCGGGGCCGCGCCGCGCGCGATCGGGTAGACCAGCGAGAAGTCGGAGCTGCGGTAGGCCGCCGAGAGCAGCCCGAAGTAGACCGCCTCGGCCACGGCGCTGGCCAGGATGTAGGGCCAGATCTCGGCGGGCACCGCCACCCCGGCGAAAAGCACCGGCAGCCCGGCCACGGCGCTGGCTAGCATGGCTAGCCAGCTCACCATGTACTGGTCGTCGGCCTGCTTGAGGATCAGGTTCCAGCCGGCGTGGAGCACGGCGGCGGTCGCGAGCAGGCCGAGGGCGGCAGGGGTCACTTCACATCAACCAGCTCAACCTCGAAGATCAGCGTTGCGTTGGGCGGGATGACCCCGCTGGAACCATTGGCCCCGTAGCCCAGGGTGGGCGGGATGACCAGCTGGCGCTTGCCGCCGACGCGCATCCCGCCCACGCCCTCGTCCCAGCCCTTGATCACCTGCTTCGCGCCTAGCTTGAAGGGGAAGGTCTCGCCGCGGTTGAGCGAGCTGTCGAACATTGTGCCGTCGGTGAGCCAGCCGGTGTAGTGAACCACCGCCGTCTTACCGGCGGTCGCCTCGGCACCGCTGCCCACGGCGAGGTCATAGTACTTCAGGCCGCTGGCGGTGGTCGTGTACTTCGCGTCGTCGACCTTCGTCGGCGCGGTCGGCGCGCCGGCCTGGATGTCCACGAGCTCAACCTCGAAGATCAGGGTCGCGTTGGGCGGGATCACGCCGCCGGCCCCCTGGGCACCGTAGCCCAGGTTCGGCGGGATGATCAGCTTGGCCTTGCCGCCCTTGTGCATCAGGCCGATCCCCTCGTCCCAGCCTGGGATGACCATCTTCTGCCCGAGGGCGAATTTGATGGGCTGGCCGCGATCATAGGAGCTGTCGAAGACGGTGCCGTTCTCAAGGGTGCCCTTGTAGTGGACTGACACCAGATCGCCGACCTTCGGGGCGGGGCCGGTGCCGGGCGTGATCTCGATGTACTTCAGGCCGCTGGCGGTGGTCACTGCATTCTCCTCGCTGCCGGCGGCACCGGCGCTGCTGGTAGTTGGGGCGGCGGTGCCGGCGCTGCTGGCGGTTGGGGCGGTGG
>JBAXES010000816.1:0-2013 GCA_037140315.1 Chloroflexales bacterium | reverse complement strand
GGCGACCGCGCCCTGGCGGTGCTGGGGCTGCCCCTCGGCCCGGCGGCCAGCGATCTGGCCGGCGACTGTACGACCACCACGCAGGTGCTGCGCACCGAGCGCCAGCGCCTTGAGCTGCACCCCGAGGCCGACTGGCCCTACCGCGTATCGGGGACGCAGGTGGGCGCGGCGGTGTTCGCCCGGCGCTACCCCCGCGCGCCCATGGTCAGGCGCACCGACCTGGCCGCCCCGGGCACCTTCGCCGACCCGCGATTCCGCGCCTTCTACGAGTCTTACGGCGGCCTGGCGGTGTTCGGCTACCCGATCAGCGGGCCGATCGAGGAGGCCGACGACACGGGCGCGCCCCGCACGGCGCAGTACTTCGAGCGGGCCAGGTTTGAGCTGGCGCCGGCCGCAGCGGGGCAGGTGCAGCTCGGACTACTCGGTCGCGAGTACCCCGGCATCGCCGCCGCCTGCGGGCTGGCCGCAGCGGCGACCACGCCCACGCCTGCGGCCGGCGCGGTCGCCATCCAGCGGGCAGCCGGGGGCGACGTAGGCCTTGTCGCCGCCCCGCTGACCGCCCTGGCCTGGTTCACCGGCGGGCTGGGCGGCTGGCTGCCGGCCCTGGCCCTGCTCGCCCTGCTGGCGGCTATGGTCGCGCTGATCGCCTTCGCCGTGGCCGACTGGCGCTCCTACCGGGGCCGGGGGGCGCGGCGGGGCTACCGCCACCGGCGCACGGCCCACGAGCGCTTCGCCCCCAGCGTGGAGATCCAGCGCCGCGCCGCCGAGGGATCTCGGCCGCCAGTGGCCGCTGCTGAGGCCGACGAGGACGAGCTGCTGCGCCAGCTGCTCGGACAATAAATAAAGAGGGCGTGGGAGAGCGTCGCTCTCCCACACCCTCTTTATTTGGAGACTACCCCCCGCCGCCGCCGCCGGCCATGATCCCGCCCTCGGTCATGGCGCGCACGTCGAGCAGCTCGTCCACCTTGTCGCCCTCCAGCAGGCCCTTCTCGACCACCACATCGCGGATGCTCTTGCCGGTGGCCAGCGACTCCTTGGCCACGGCGGCCCCGTTGAGGTAGCCGATCACCGGGTTGAGCGCGGTGACCAGGATGGGGTTCTTGGCCAGCCAGCCGAAGGCCTTCTCGCGGTTTGCGGTCAGGCCGACGACGCACTTCGTGGTGAAGGCGTCGATCGCCCCGATCAGCACGTGCATGCTCTCGAAGAGGTTGTGGGCGATGATCGGCATCATCACGTTTAGCTCAAGCTGGCCGGCCTGGGTGGCCAGGGAGACGGCGAGGTCGTTGCCCTGCACGTGGAAGCAGACCATGTTCAGCATCTCGGCCAGCACCGGGTTGACCTTGCCCGGCATGATGCTGGAGCCGGGCTGCACGGCGGGCAGACGGATCTCGTCGATGCCGGTGGTGGGGCCGGAGCTGAGCATGCGGAAGTCGTTGGCCACGCGCACCAGGGTGATGCAGAGGGCGCGCATGCTAGCCGAGAAGTCGGCGGCGTCGCCCATGTTCTGCATGCTCTCGAAGAGGTTGCCCGAGGAGCGCAGCTCGTGGCCGGTGATCTCGCTGAGCTTGGCGATCATGCGCTGGTGATACTCGGGGTGGGCGTTTAGCCCCGAGCCGGTGGCGGTGCCGCCGATGCCCAGGCGCCGCAGGCGGTTGGCGGCGGTCTCGATCCGCTCAAGGTCGTTGCGCACGGCCAGGGCGTAGGCCCCGAACTCCTGGCCCAGCCGCACCGGCACCGCGTCCTGCAGGTGCGTACGGCCCGACTTGACCACGTCGTCGAACTCAGCGGCCTTGGCCTCTAGGGCGTCGGCCAGGTCGTCGACCGTGGCGATCAGCTCGGGCAGGCGCCAGAGGCAGCCCAGGCGGATGGCCGTGGGGATCGTGTCGTTCGTGCTCTGGGCCATGTTCACGTGGTCGTTCGGGCTCACCGGCTTCTTGGCGTCATCTAGGGCGAAGCCGAGGATCTGGCTGGCCCGGTTGGCGATCACCTCGTTGAGGTTCATGTTGTGCGAGG
>JBAXES010000815.1:0-2014 GCA_037140315.1 Chloroflexales bacterium | reverse complement strand
GTGTTGTAGGCCAGGGTGAGGCCGAGCGCGAAAAGGGTGCTTCCGACGCCAATCATGGCGTTAAACGGGGCCGGTGCGATCACCGCCACTCGTATCAGGACTGTGGCGACGGCGAATCCGGTATTGCGGAAGACCACATGGTACGTCGAGCTATGGTGCATCGAGACAAACACCAGCAGCACATCGAAGAAAATCAGGACGGTGTAGCAGTCGCCGAAAAACGAGACCGCTCGCCCGACCATGATGTACTGCTGGAGCGTATAGAGGCCGATCAACATAAAGGCCAGCAGGAGCCCCAGCGCGATCAGCTTCTTCATGGCCACAAACCCGGCCAGATTGTGGAAGTCGTCGATAACGCCCTGGTGCCGCTGCACCCGGTAGTAGATCCGCAGGATGACAAAGATCACCAGGGCTCCGCCGGCCAGCGCCATGATTGGCAATATGGTAGGCTGGGCCTTGCTCCATGTGATCGGCTCGTCAAAGGCGGTGAGTTCGCGGAAGGCACCGCGCAGCAGGATCAGCGAGAGAATCTCCAACTGTTTGCCGACCGTATTGGCGACCGAGCGGGCCAACCCGAAGATGATCCCGGCTAGGCCGACAATCTGGACGAGCTGGAGCGTAAAATCGACCGCGTAGAAGTGATTTGTCGGCAGGATGTCGAGTAGCGCCGGGGACAGCAGCGCCCGCCGACGAACCTCGATCACCAGGAGCGCGCCAATGAAGCTGATAATCAGCATGTCGGCGACGAGGTGGCGACCACGCGGACTCTCCCACGCAGACTCTAGACGGTCAAAGACCCGTGAGGTGACGGTAAAGATCCGATTCATCACACGCCCTATGTTGGGTGCCTGCAGGGCACCGATCCGCCGCTTCGCGTCCTCGCCCAAACGCGAACGCTGGATTGCGCCATGCGTCCCAGCGAGTTGCTTCCTAACTTGCGTCCCAGGGCCATAAACGACAAACGCGGCATCCTGGCCGAAGCCAGTGTACCGCGTCCTCATCTGGCGCCCCCGAGCCGACTCGAACGGCTGACACGCGGTTTAGGAAACCGCTGCTCTATCCCCTGAGCTACGGGGGCGTATTCCTCGTCCTGATGCCCTAGCCCCTCTCGCTCTCGGCGTCGCATCCACCCCCCTGGGAGTCTACAGGAGAGTCTATTGTCCCCAACCGCGCCGCTTTGCCCCTCGCAGCCGCTACCATGGCCTGTAACTTCTCTTCCGCAGAGAGAATCCGCAGCAGCACGTATTCCTCTGCACTTGGCTTGGCAATATGTACCGTTGTTCGCGCTGCGGCCATGGTCGAAGCCTCGTATATGATCGTCACTGGCTAAATCCTATCATATCTAGCCTGCACCGTCAACCCTTCCTCCGGTATCTCCCGCTCGTCGGGCCGGCCCGCGTAGACCTTGACCGCGCGGGGCGGGTCGGAGGCGAGGCTGCGCCGCCCGCGCGCCGCCTGCACCTCCTCCCCTATCATCATCCCGCTATCGCCCTTAAACATCACCCCGTTACGTCTGCCACCCTGAGCGGAGCGCCCCGCTGGTGATGCGGAGTCCGGGGCGCTTCGCTCAGGGTGACTGGGCGGACTCTGCCCTTCTGGCGGGCGGGCTACTCTACAGCCGCTCGAAGATCCCGGCGGCGCCCATCCCGCCGCCGATGCACATGGTCACCAGCCCGTAGCGCCCGCCGCGCCGCTCCAGCTCGTCGAGGATCTGCACGGTGAGCTTGGCCCCCGAGCAGCCCAGCGGGTGGCCCAGGGCGATCGCGCCGCCGTTGACGTTCACTTTCTCGATGTCGATCCCCAGCTCGCGGACAACGGCCAGGGCCTGCGCGGCGAACGCCTCGTTCAGCTCGATCAGGTCGATGTCGCTCAGGCTCAGGCCGGCCAGCTTGAGCGCCTTGGGGATGGCCACCACTGGGCCGATGCCCATTACCTCGGGCTCCACGCCGCCGACGGCGAAGCTGACGAATCGCGCGCGTGGCTTCAGCCCGAGGGCGTCGGCCTTGGCCCGGCT
>JBAXES010000814.1:0-2015 GCA_037140315.1 Chloroflexales bacterium | reverse complement strand
GTGCCGCAGCCGTGGCGGCGGGTGTTACGGTGGCTGCCGGCGTGGGCGGCGCGGCACCCTGCCCGCCGCAGGCGGCGAGCAGCAGCGTCAGCAGGCTCAGCAGCGCGATTGAGCGCATTCGCATGTCGATGCCTTTCTGGGTGTCTGTTGTGCCCGGGGCACGGGAAATGTGGTCGGATTGTAAAATAGTTACGTGGAATTGTCAACAAATAGCCAGACAACATCACCCCTGCAGCTCGGCCACCCGCCGCCGGAAATCATCGGGCACGGGCACAGTCCGGCCCTGCTTATAGTCGTAGGTGACAAGCACGCTGCGCGCGCTGGCGATCAGGGCGTCGTCGGCGGCGCGGGCGATCACATACTCCAGCCCGAAGCTCTTGGTGCCGAACGAGCTGACGCGAACCCCGACCGCCAGCTGGTCGTTGAAGAAGGCCGGGGCCTTGTAGCTGATCGTCAGCTCGGCCAGGATGATATTCAGCTCCTCCAGGGCGAGGTCGGTGAGGTGCTGGTAGAAGGCGAGCCGTGCCGACTCCAGATAGGTGGCGTAGACGGCGTTGTTGACGTGGCCGAGGGTGTCGAGGTCGCGGAAGCGCACGTCGATCCAGTGGACGAACGGGAACTCCGCCAGGGGGCGGGGCGTGTCGGCAGACATCATCTGCTCCTTCATTGGGGGCCTGGGGCGGCTGCGCCGCCCTAGAGAATCTTTTGTTGGGTGGTGGCGGCTCTGCCGCTACCACCCAACAAAAGCAGGATCTTACTTCAGCGGGAAGCCGAGCCGCTCCAGGCTGGCCCGCAGCGTATCGCGGCCGGAGAGCGTCTCGGGGCCGGCGACCCGGCGGACGGAGTGTTCGACCCAGTCGCCGCGCACGCGCATCTTCTGCTCGGCGTAGAAGGCGGCCATGGCCTGGCCGTAGGTATCCAGGGCGACCGGCTCTCCGGCGGTGTCGTAGGTCTCGCGGTGCAGCACGGCGGCCTGGGGCAGGCGCGGCTTGATGGCGGCGTCCTGGGTGGCGGCGTAGCCCACGCACATGCCGAAGACGGCGAAGGCGCCGGGGGGCAGGCGCAGCTCGGCGGCCACCTCCTCGGGGCGGTTGCGCATCCCGCCGACGTAGACTACGCCCAGGCCGAGCGACTCGGCGGCGACGGCGGCGTTCTGGGCGGCCAGGGCCGCGTCAATCGCCGCGAGCAGGAACATCTCGGTGTAGTCGAGGCCCGCGCTGGGCAGCCCGCGCGCCTCGGCGGCGCGGGCCAGGCGTGAGAGGTCGGCCAGCCAGACTAGGAAGAGCGGGGCGTGGCGGATGTGGGTCTGGTTCCCGGCGAGGGCGGCCAGGCGCTCCTTGCGGGCCGGGTCCTCGATGGCGACTACGCTCCAGGCCTGGAGGTTCGATGAGGTAGATGCGGACTGGGCGGCGGCCACCATGCTGTCCAGGGCACCCTCGGGCAGGGGCGTCTCCCGGTAGTCACGGATCGAGCGGTGGCCGAGGAGGGCACCGATCGTCGCGCTCCAGCTCGCGCCGGAGGGCAGCGTATCAGCGCCGTAGCGGGCGCGCAGCAGCTCGGCTGCGGTGGTGGGTTCTGTAGCATTCATAGCTCTGATCGTAGCACCGGCGCGGCTCGCTGTCCAATTTGGCCGTAGCCCAGCCCACTCTCTTGCTGCGGATTGGCGTAGAATACGAGCGAACGCAATACCGCTCGCGCACACTAAGGAGACCTCTATGCGCCGCACCCTGCCGCTCCTGGAGACGGGCCACTGCATCGCGGGGGCGATCCGGGCCTACTGGGAGCGGAACGGCGGGCTGGCGATCTTTGGCTACCCGATCAGCGACCTGGCCGTCGATAGCGTCTACGACGAGTACGGCGGCTTCACCTGGAGCGGCCCGGTGCAGTGGTTCGAGCGCGACTGGCTGGAGGACCATAGCGGCGTGGGCCAGGAGGTGATGGCCGGGCGCGGCACCACCAGGCTCACCGTCAGGGTGTGCAGCTGCCCGGCGCCCAGACGCCCGGCCCTCACCTCC
>JBAXES010000813.1:0-2023 GCA_037140315.1 Chloroflexales bacterium | reverse complement strand
GCGCTGCCCAAGGGCTTCGTGCCCCTGCCGGTGGTGCCGGTCGGCGACCCGCGCGTGCCCCTGGACGCCACCACGCTGGCCGAGGCCACGATCTGCGCGACGGTCTTCCGCCGGCTGGCCGAGCACGCCGACGCCCAGGTGGCCGCGATCCTGGCCTCCGACGACGAGATGCCGCCCTTCTACGTGGACGAGGAGGACGCCGCCCTGCTGGCCAACCTGTTCGCCACCGACGTGGCCCTGGCCAGCCGAATCCGGCTGGCGGCGGGGAGCACGCCGCGCCCTGCGGTCGTGTAAGGGGAAAGGGCTATACTGAGGCGAGTACCGAGCAGCGACCACGCGCACGGGGGTTGGCCCCCGTGCGCGTGGTCGTTTCCATTACAGGGAGCCCCAGATGATAGATCGACGCGCGATGCAGGCCCGCGACACACGGCCCGAGGACGTGGACGACACCGCGATCACCATGCGGATGACCAACGCCATCCGCCGGGCGGCGGGGCGCAGCCCGATGGTGGTCGCGCTCATTGATGCGGGCGACGAGCCCGACGAGCCCGATATGACGATGGCCGATGAGCCTGACGAGCCCGCTATGCTCGGCATGGCCGATGAGCCCGAGACCGACGAGGAGGAGAGCGACACCATGATGAGCGACGTGCGCTTCACGAGCGCCAGTGCGATGATAGACCGCGGCGAGCCCCGCCAGGCGGTGCGCCTGGTGCTCCAGGACGACCACCCCGAGCCGATGGCGGTTCACTACGCCATCGTCGTGCTGCGCGACGTGCTGGGGGCCGACGTGCTGGCCGGGCCGGGCTACGAGCAGGTGGCCACGCTGCTGAGCCTCCAGCCGAACCCCGACGCCGGCGCGCGGGACGCGGCCGCGATGACCCTGCTGGCCCTGGACGGCCCCGGCGACGCCCACGACGCCGGCGTGCTGATGGAGGCGGAGGGCAGGGAGCTGGCCGAGCTGACCGCCCGGATGCGCGTGCGCGCCGGCCTCCCGCCGCGCACGGGCGACGGGCAGGGGCCGGCCCTGGCCGACGAGCAGGAGCTGGCCCTGCCCATCGTGGTCGGCTGAGTGCCGCCCGCGTTCTTCTTCGCGCCGGGCGGCCGACCCCAGGCCCTCGACATCGAGGTCGCCCTGGCGGTCGGCCAGCACTACTTCCTGGTGCCGGGGTGCTCCGCCGCCGCCGAGCTGCTCGCCAACCACCCCGACCGCCGGATCGGGGTGGCGCTCGACAGCCACGTCTTTGACCCTGACCGGCCATGCCTCGACGCCTACGCCGAGGCGGTGGCCGGCTGGCACCGGCGCATCGACCGCTTCGTCTTCGCGATCTCCTACGACCATCTGCACGACCCTGACCGCTCGCTCGTCGATCACGACCGCCTCTGCCGCAGGCTGGAGCGGCTCGGGGTGGTCAGCGATGACGACCCGGTCGTCCCCGTCGCGCATCGCGGGTCGGCCATCGGCGACCTGCTCGGGCCTGACAGCCTGGAGTGGGACGACATCCCTCTCGACGTGCTTCGCCTCCCTCGCGACCAGACCCCGGTGATCGCCCTCGGCGGCCTCGCCTTCTCCCAGTACGGCCCGGCCGGGATGAGCTGGATGGCCGCGCAGCTGATCGCGCTGGGCCTGCGCCCGTCCGGCGGCGCGCACCTGCTCGGCCTCGCCCGGCCCGACGTGCTCAAACGCACGACGGTGGTGAGCTTCGACTCCTCTAGGCCCGTGAAGCAGGCCGCGTTCGGCTGGCAGGCCATCGCCCCAAACTTTCAGGCGCGCTACGGCTTTTCGCCCGATGAGCTGCGGGCGAGCAGGGCCGCCAGACTCGCCTACTGGATCATCGACACCAGAGACCGCGTTGGCCTCCCGTGGTCGCCGGTGCGGGCCTCCGACCTGCCGCCCGCCCGCGCGCCCCTCTGTGCCGAGAGGCGTTTTACCGCGTTGTGATGCGAAATTAACGCTTGACAGGAAAGCCGACTTGTGCTATACTTAGCAGGTGAACGAATGTGCATCCGCCCACCCGACAGG
>JBAXES010000812.1:0-2023 GCA_037140315.1 Chloroflexales bacterium | reverse complement strand
CGCCAGAAGTCGTCGAGGTGCAGGGGCGGGGCGAAACGCAGCGCGATGATGCCGAAGTCGTCGAAGGGGTCGTCCTCGGGCGCCACCGGCAACACAAGGGGTGCGGGGCGTTGGGGCGGCACGGCGCGGCCTTTGGGGTGGCGTGTAGGCGGCTGCATAGGGTGTCTTGGTGACGGCGCAGCGCGGGACGCCCACGCTCACCATGGCTACTGTAGCGGATACCCATCAGGCTGTCAAGTCAGTTTGATTCAGAGGGGTTGCGACTACTCCAGTGCTGCCGGCTTGGTGCTAGCATGGAGTCAGCGTGAGGCACAGTGATCCTCAGGTGCGCGGTTCCGCCGGCACGCTGGCGCGGCGGGGCGTGATCAGCCTGGGGACGCATCGAGCGGGAGGGATCTCTGATGGTGTATCTACGGCGGATCTATGCCCTCTTTATGGCGGTCGGGCTAGTGCTGAACGGATATCTATACGTTGCGTGGTTCAGAGCGCCCCCCAACCCGGATCGGATTGGCTACTGGGTTATGCAGTTCTTCGCCGTCCTCCCCGTGCTGGGGCTGCTCGCCCTCGCCACGCTCATCTTCGCCCGGTGCCCCCGGCTCGGCGTCCCGGTGCTGATCTATGTCGTGGTGGCCCTGATCATCGCCAACCAGCCCTGGCTGATAGCCTGGATGCTCCCGTGGATCACATTCGAGCAGCTCTATGTTGTGCTGTGGCTCGCTACCATTGTGGCCCTCCTCGCTGTGGGCCGAAAGGCGCTGTGGGATGACGAGGAGCAGCACAGGTCAACCTCTTGGCGTCCGTGATCGGGGCTGCCAACCTGACGCGGGCGGCTGCGGCTGGGTGCGCCCAGCGGATGCCACGGCCTAGCCGAAGCGACCGCTGATATAGTCCAGCGTGCGCGGGTCGCGCGGGTTCATAAAGATCTCCTGAGTCGGCCCGACCTCAACCACAAACCCGGCGCGGGTCTCCGGGTTCATCGAGAGAAAGACCGTCTGGTCAGAGACGCGCCCGGCCTGCTGGAGGTTATGCGTCACGATAATAATCGTGTAGCGCTCCACCAGATCGCTCATCAGCTCCTCGATCTTCAGGGTGGCGATCGGGTCGAGGGCGGCGCAGGGCTCGTCCATCAGCAGCACCTCGGGCTCGACCGCGATGGCGCGGGCGATGCAGAGCCGCTGCTGCTGGCCGCCCGACAGGGCCAGGCCCGACTGCGCGAGCTTGTCCTTGACCTCGTCCCAGAGCGCGGCGCCGCGCAGGGCCTGCTCGACCCGTGTCGCGATACTATCCTTGGGGGCGCGCTGCGCATTCAGGCGCAGCCCGTAGGCCACATTCTCGAAGATCGACATCGGGAAGGGGTTCGGGCGCTGGAAGATCATGCCGACCCGCTTGCGCAGGGCGATCAGGTCGGTGAAGGCGTAGATGTCCTGGCCCTCCAGCAGCAGCGCCCCCTCGCTCGACATGCCCGGCGTCTCATCGTGCATGCGGTTCATGGCTCGCAGCAGCGTCGACTTGCCCGCGCCCGAGGGGCCGATCAGGGCGGTGATCTGGTGGCGCGGCGCGTCCATGGTGATGTGTTCCAGCGCCCGAAAGTCGCCGTAGTAGAAGCTGAAGTCCCTTGCCTCAATGGCCGCCATTGGCTCGCGCATACGGTTTCTCTGTTGGGGCGCAGCAGTCGCTCGCGACTGCTGCGCCCCTGCTTTAGCCAAACCGGCCGCTGACATAGGCCTCGGTCTGCGGGTGCTTGGGGTTCGTGAAGATCGTGTCGGTCTCGTCCACCTCGATCACATGGCCGGCGCGGTCGGCCCCGTCCATATTCATCATCACCGTGATGTCGCTGGCGCGGGCGGCCTGCTGCATATTGTGGGTGACGATCACCACCGTGTAGCTGCGCTTCAGCTCCGTGATCAGCTCCTCGACCTTGAGCGTCGAGATCGGGTCGAGGGCCGAGCAGGGCTCGTCCATCAGCAGCACATCGGGGCGGGTGGCGATGGCGCGGGCGATGCAGAGCCGCTGCTGCTGGCCG
>JBAXES010000811.1:0-2026 GCA_037140315.1 Chloroflexales bacterium | reverse complement strand
GGGCGGGCGTGAGGCCGGGAAGACCTTCATCAACAGCCTGAAGCTCTTCTCGCACCTGGCCAACGTCGGCGACGCCAAGAGCCTGGCCATCCACCCGGCCTCGACCACGCACAGTCAGCTCACCCCCGAGGAGCAGCAGCTCACCGGCGTCACCGACGATTACGTGCGCCTCTCGGTCGGCATCGAGACGATCGGCGACATCATCGCCGACCTAGAGCAGGCCCTCAGCCACGTGTAGGGCGGCGGGACACCGCCGTAGGGACGCAGCGCGCTGGTCCCTACGGCTGTCTCCCGCCTCAGAGAACGCAAAGGAGCAGGGGATGGCGCGGATCTTCGAGCGTATCACGGAGCTGATCGGGAACACACCCCTGGTGCGCCTGAACCGGGTCAACGACAGCCAGGCGACCATCGTCGCCAAGCTTGAGTTCTTTAACCCGGGCGGCAGTGTGAAAGACCGCATCGGGCTGGCGATGATCGTCGCCGCCGAGCAGGCGGGGCTGATTGTGCCCGGTCGCACGACCCTGGTCGAGGCCACCAGCGGGAACACCGGCATCGGGCTGGCGCTCGTCGCAGCACAACGCGGCTACCAGCTGATTCTGACCATGCCGGAGACGATGAGCCTGGAGCGGCGGATCATCCTGCGCGGCTTCGGTGCCCAGGTCGTCTTGACACCTGCGGCGGAGGGGCCGCTGGGAGCGCTGCGGCGGGCCGAGGAGATCGCCGCCACGCTCCCCGACAGCTTCATCCCGCAGCAGTTCAAAAACCCGGCCAACCCGGAGGTGCATCGCCGTACCACCGCCGAGGAGATCTGGCGCGATACTGATGGTCAGATTGACATTCTGATCGCCGGCGTGGGCACCGGCGGCACGATCACCGGCGTGGCCGAGGTGCTCAAGGCGCGCAAGCCATCCTTCCAGGCAATCGCGGTCGAGCCGACCGCTTCGGCGGTACTCTCGGGTGGCGAGCCTGGCCCACACAAGATCCAGGGCATCGGCGCGGGCATGGTGCCGGACGTCCTCAACACCGCGATCCTCGACGAGATTATCCCGGTGACGGACGACGACGCGTTTGCGACCGCGCGCCGGCTGGCCAAAGAAGAGGGCCTGATCGTCGGCATCTCCAGCGGTGCCGCCGCCTGGGCAGCGCTGCAGGTTGCACGGCGACCCGAGAACACCGGCAAGCTGATCGTCTTCATCGTGCCGAGCAACGGCGAGCGCTATCTCAGCACGCCCTTGTTCGAGGATGAGCCGGCATAGCCGGTGGCTTGACCTGGCCGGTGGTGTGCCGGTCAGTGACAATTCTGCACTATGGATGGCAGAGTCTGAACACCTTCCACCCTGCCGGCGGCTTAGCCCAGCGCGTCGTCGCAGACACGCGGGGGCCAGGGAAAGCGGAAAGCTGAAATCGGAAAGCAGAAAGAGCGCGATGCCGTCTTTCAGCTTTTAGCTTTCCGATTTCAGCTTTCCCACGCCCCGCCTGCGGTCGGCGGGCTAGGCGGCGACCTTGCGGCGCCGGCGGGGCGTGGGCTGCGGCGCCTCGGCGACGGGCTCAGCCTCGACCTCGACCTCGACCTCGACCTCGACCTCGACCTCGACCTCGAGCTCGGCCTCGGCGGCGGCCTTGCACGGCAGCGGGGCGGGCGCGGAGCGGAGCACCACCACCTCGACGCTGGTGCGGCGCTGGCCCTCGCGGTCGGTGTACTCGCTGCTCTGCAGGCGGCCCGTGACCTGGATGCGCTCACCCTTGCCGAAGCGGCCGAGGGCCTCGCCGGCCTCGCCGAAGGCCACCAGCCGGAACCAGTCGGTGCGCTCCTTCCAGGCGTCGCCCTGCTTGTAGCTGCTGTGGACGGCGATGCTCGCGGTCACGATCAGGGTGCCGGTGGCGCTGAAGCGGCTCTCCGGGTCGCTGCCGAGGTTGCCGGTCAGGTGGGTGCGGTTCACGTTCGCGGTCATTGGGGGGCTTCCTTTCGGTGGTGCCGCTGCTGCGGCGTTTCGTCGGTTCCTGGCCCAGACCCGCCACCGCCCGA
>JBAXES010000810.1:0-2028 GCA_037140315.1 Chloroflexales bacterium | reverse complement strand
ATGATCCGCTGCGGCGTCACCCCCTGCTGCCGACAGTCCTCCGCGTAGTCGGCGATCAGCCGGGCGGTGGGTCCCGCGTCGTACACCACCTGCGAGATAAAGAAGCGGCAGCCCTGGGCGGCCTTGGCGATCAGGCGCTGGCTCTCGCGGTAGTCGGGCGTGTGGCGCTCGGCGATCATGACGCCCCCGAGCATCACTCCTGCGGCGTGCGCGCGGGCGAGCTGCATGGCCCGGTCGGCCGAGAGCGCGTCCGGCGGCGGGTTGGGGGTAGAGGATCCCACAAGGGTGAGCAGGCCGAGGCCGTAGCTCTGCTGCGCCTCGCGCAGCCAGTAGAGCCAGTCCGGCTCGGCCAGGGCGCCCACGCTCTTGTAGGTGATTGTCGCCGCCCCGGTGTGCTCCTGGAGCAGCTGGGCGTAGATCCGCGGGTCAACCGTCGGCTGGAAGGGGAAGGGGCGGGGCACGTCGGTGCGCTCGTGCTCATCCTGGACATCGTAGACCACGAGGCCATCGAGCTTGAGATCGCGCACGCGCTCGGCCAGGCGCTCCGCCGCGCCGCTGATCGCCTCCGCTGAGGCACCGGCGCGGGGTGGGGTTGAGCCATAGAGGGTCACAAACTGCTGTAGGTCGACGAGTTGCTCCTGTAGGCCTGTCATAGTATTGAGTCCCCTCTTCTCAGCTAATGCGATGTTCCGCAGACATTATACGCCCTGCGGTTGGGGTCTCAGGCAAAGGGCAGCGCGGGGATTCAGGCCCGGCCCCGGCCCTGTCGTGGGAGGGCAATATGGCATGCGCGTACCATATCCTATAGCAGCTCGTCGTCCTCGGCGAGGCGGTAGCCGGTGCCGCGCACGCTGTGGATCAGCCGGGACGTGTACGGCGACGACTCGATCTTCTGCCGCAGTTTGTAGATGCGGTGCCTGAGCAGATAGCGGGCCTCAAGAGGCGAGCAGGAGTAGTGCAGCACCTCGCGGACGATCTCCTCGGCCGAGACAACGGTGCCGCGCCGGCGCGCCAGATATACGAGCAGCGCGAACTCTCCGCTGCTGAGCGGGATCACATGGCCAGAGCACGTCATACGGTGGAGGGAGAGGTCGATGAGCAGGTGGCCGATCCGCAGGCTGTGATCGCTTGCGGGCGGGCTCTGATCGGGGCTGTATGGCGGGGCGCGCTCGCCGATCAGGCGGCGGTGCGCGAGGGCCTCGCTCACGTTCCGGGTCAGCTCATCGTTGGAGATCGGCTTGAGCAGGTAGCGGAATGCGCGGTGGCTTGTAGCGGCGATCGCTGAGATAAGATCGGCTGAACCGATCAGGATGATCACAACGATGCAGGGGTCTAGCGCGAGCGCCCCTTGCATAACGTGGACGCCATCAGTGTCGGGTAGGTGCAGGTCGGTGATCAGCAGGTCGAACCGCTGCTGCATCAGCAGGCTGATCGCCGCCGCGCCGCTCGCCACGCTCAGCACTGCGTGACCCTCACCCTGCAGGTCGAACTCAAGCATCAGCCGGGTTAGCCCGTCGTCCTCCACAACAAGGATCCTGCGCTGTTCCATAGCGTCTCCGTCTGCGAACGTAGCCACGTTATAGATGGGCTACAGAATAGCAGCAAACGGTACTACGCGCAATGGTTCACCTTCAGGGGACAACCCGGTTGTATCTTTTATCCTCAGCCGCTGGCCCGTACGAGGTGAACATGATCGGCAGATCAAGATCTGCGCTCAGCACGCGCAGCAGATCATCTGGGCCGCCGAGGCGCTCCAGGATCGGCCTACAGCCGGCGAGGGCGGCGGTAATCTGCCCCTGGTAAGTCAGATCCTGCGGATCTGGCGCGGGGACGATCCGCTCGATCTGGAGCGGGCCGACCTGATAGCCCCGACAGATCTGCAGATCGGGCAGCGCGGCGACGCGGTCGAGGCAGGTGACGACCAGACCATCGAGGCGGCCCACGACCTCCAGCGCGTAGCGCAGCAGCGGCAGGTCGAGCCAGCCGGCGCGGAAGCCCTGCTGCCAGGCGTGCATCCCGTTGCGAGCG
>JBAXES010000809.1:0-2030 GCA_037140315.1 Chloroflexales bacterium | reverse complement strand
GATGTAACCAATCAGGGATGATCATATGCGCGGGGGGTAGGGGCGGCTCGCGAGCCGCCCCTACGTTGGTTATCCCAGCAGCAGCCCCAGCGTCAGCAGGGCGCCGAAGAGCATGTGCAGGCGGCCGGTGTCGCGCAGGGCGACGTTGAGCGGGCGACCGCGCTGCTTACCGACGCGCTCAAGCAGGTCGAGGGCCAGGGGCACGCTGAGCCAGACGAGCAGGACGAAGGGCGACGCCTTGCCCCACATCCAGGTCAGCGGGGCGGCGAGGTAGGCGCCGAGCAGCAGCAGGGCGTACTCGGTGCGGGCGAAGGTCTCGCCGTAGATCACCGCGAGGGTACGCTTGCCGGCCAGCCGGTCGGTGGGCGCGTCGCGCAGATTATTGACCACAATGATCGCGGTGACGAGCATGGCCACGGGCAGGGCGGCGAAGACGGCCACCAGGCGCAGCTGCCCGCTGTGCAGATAGTCGGTGCCGACCACGGCGACGAGGCCGAAGAAGATGAAGGTGAAGACATCGCCGAGGCCGTTGTAGCCGAGCGGGAAGGGGCCGCCGGTGTAGAGGATGCCGGCGGCGATCGAGAGCAGGCCGATCACCAGGATGGGCCAGCCGCCGACGTAGATCAGGTAGGCCCCGCAGAGGGCGGCTAGGCCGAAGCTGGCCAGCATCATGGCGCGCACGGTGCTCGGCGGGATGAGGCCGCTCTGGGTGACGCGGGTGGGGCCGAGCCGGTCGGCGGTGTCGGCGCCCTTCTGGTGGTCGAAGTAGTCGTTGGCGAGGTTGGTGCCGATCTGGATGAGCAGGCTGGCCAGCATGGCGGCGACGAAGGCCAGCGGGTTGAACAGCTTGTCTGAGAGGGCGGTGGCCGAGCCGACCAGCACCGGCACGACGGCGGCGGGCAGGGTGGGCACGCGGATGGCCATGAGCCAGGCCCGGAGCGGGCCTGGCCTAGCCGTTTGAGGCTGTGATTGCATATCGCCCTCATGTTTAGGGCTGCTGCCCTAAAGACTCGGATTGTTCGTGCCCGCAGGGCACATGCTGCGCTGGTTCTGCTGCGGCGCGGCTACGCCGCGCCGCAGCAGAACCAGCTTTTTTCGTGGGAGAGCTTCGCTCTCCCACACCCTCACTCCGCTACGGGAACCTGCGGAACCGCCGGAAGTTGGGCTTGCGCTTCTCCAGGAAGGCCTGCTTGCCCTCCTGGGCCTCCTCGCTGAGGTAGTAGAGCAGGGTGGCGTCGCCGGCGAGCTGCTGGAGGCCGGCGTGGCCGTCGGCGGCGGCATTGATCGCGGCCTTGAGGAAGCGGATGGCCATGGGACTCTTGTCGAGGATCTCGCGGGCCCACTGCACGCCCTCGTCCTCCAGCTGCTCCAGGGGCACGATGGTGTTGATCAGGCCCATGTCGAGGGCCTGCTGGGCGTTGTACTGGCGGCAGAGGTACCAGATCTCGCGGGCCTTCTTGTCGCCGACCATACGCGCGAGCAGGTTCGATCCGTAGCCGGCGTCGAAGCTGCCGACCTTCGGCCCGGTCTGGCCGAAGACGGCGTTCTCGGCGGCGATGGTCAGGTCGCAGACGATGTGCAGGACGTGGCCGCCGCCGATGGCGTAGCCCGCCACCAGGGCGATCACCGGCTTGGGGGTGACGCGGATGAGCCGCTGGAGGTCGAGGACGTTCAGGCGCGGGACCTTGTCGCCGCCGACGTAGCCGCCCTGGCCGCGCACGCTCTGGTCGCCGCCTGAGCAGAAGGCCTTGCCGCCGGCGCCGGTGAAGAGGATCACGCCGACGCGCTCGTCGTCGCGGGCGCGGGTGAAGGCGTCGAGCAGCTCGGCGGTGGTCTCCGGGCGGAAGGCGTTGTGCTTCTCGGGGCGGTTGATGGTGATCTTGGCGATCCCCTCGCCGCCGGCGTCGTGCTCGTAGATGATGTCGGTGTAGGCGCCGACGTTGTTCCACTCGATGGGCATTCCTGGCTCCTTCATCATAAGGAGGGGGTTTGGGGGGGGGGGCCGCGCCCCCCCCCCCCCCCCCCCCTCC
>JBAXES010000808.1:0-2031 GCA_037140315.1 Chloroflexales bacterium | reverse complement strand
TAAGGAGAGCACTAAAAAGTCGGGGGGTCAGGCCATCAACGACGGCGCGGTGCCTGCGGGTTGCACTGGTCGGAAGTTCGGATACCAGTGACGGAACGTCGCTTCCCAATCCTCATTGATCACCTGCACACGGACTTGGAGCAACAGGTGTGCGCCTTCGGGCGTCCACTGCATCTGCTGCTGCTTGACCATCCGCTTGCTGACCACCTGATTGATCGTGGACTCGACAAAGGCGGTACTGATTCGTTCGCCATTGCGATAGCGCTCACTGTAGTTGACAATAAACGACGCGTTGTTGCTAATATACGTCGTGAGTTCCTGGACGTATTTGCACATCCGAGTCACCGAGTCCGGTAATCCAGTGGCTGGCATCTCGCCCATTTCGTCACATCCCCAGCACGCGAGGGTGTCTTCGAGCGTCCGGAGCCGCTCCAACGCCTTGGTGCTATTGCCATGCCAGAGGTAATCTTACCGTTCGCTTAAATCTGGACAGGGTTCGCAGAATCGGGTAGGCTCGTCGTATGAACGAGCAACCCACGATACACACGGAACGGGTGGATGACGTGCCGCTGCTGCTGGCCCATATGCAACGCCTGGGGCTGCCCACCATTTTGGATGCCCACTTCCCTGCGCACGGTGGCCACCAGGGGCTGAGCCTGGGCTGGCTCGTGACCGTTTGGCTGGGCCACGTCCTGTCGCGGGCCGACCATCGGCTCAATCGCGTGCGCCCCTGGGCCGACCAGATCACCACCACCCTCAACGCCGTGCTGCCGCAGCCGCTGCGGCCCACCGACCTGACCGACGACCGCCTGGCGGATGTCCTCTGCGCCCTCAGTGACACGCCCCGCTGGGCCGCCTGCGAGGGTGCGCTCAACCAGCACATCCTGCGCGTCTACGACCTGACGCCGACCACCGTACGGGTGGATGGCACCACCGCCAGCGGCTACTGGGAGGTTACCGAGGACGGCCTGTTCCAATTTGGTCACAGCAAAGACCATCGCCCCGACCTGCCCCAGGTCAAGGTGATGCTGGCCACCCTTGACCCGTTGGGTATGCCCGTGGCCGTGGATGTCCTCTCCGGTCAGCGTACGGATGACCGGCTGTACCTGCCGATCATCGAGCGGGTGCGGGCCAGTCTGGGCCGTACGGGCCTGCTCTACGTCGGCGACAGCAAGCTGGGCGCGCTGGCGATCCGTGGGCAGCTCCAGTATGCCGGAGACCGCTACCTCTGCCCATTGGGCCGGGTGCAATTGCCGATAGCCGCCCTCGACGCGCTGATCGCCCAAGCGTTGGCAAGCAATGCCCTGACGACGATCAGCCGACCGGATGCCGATGGCCAGCCCGTCCTCGACGCGGCGGGGCAACCGGTCGTCAGCGCCGAGGCATGGGAAACCAGCGACGACCTGACCAGCGAGATAGATGGTCAACCGGTCACCTGGACGGAGCGCCGCATTGTGGTGCGCTCGCCGGCCTGGCAGGCCGCCCAGCGCCACGCGCTCGAACGGCGGCTGACCGAGGCCGAGGCCGAGGTGGCCGACCTGCTGGTCTCCCGACGGGGCAAGGTACGCCCAACGACGCCAGATGAGGCGGCGGCAGCCGTGGCCAGCATCCTGGAGCGCTATGACGTGGCGGGACTGCTGGATGTGACGGTGCATGCTGAGGCCCAGACCCGCCGCGTTCGGGCCTATCGCGGGCAGCCGGCACGCGACGAGACGACCTACACGCTGAGTCTGATCACAGCCCGCGTGGAGGCCGCTATCACTGCGGCCGAGGCCCGGCTGGGCTGGCGAGTATACGCCACGAACCAGCCTGCCGAGGCGTGCAGCCTGACCCAGGTCGTGCTGGCCTACCGTGACCAGTACCTGGTCGAGCACCCCATCGGACGGCTGAAAGGCGCGCCCCTGTCGCTGAGCCCGGTCTACCTGAGCCGCGATGAGCACGTGACCGGGCTGGTGCGCCTGCTGACCATCGCGGTGCGCGTGCTGAGCCTGCTGGAGTACGGCATCCGCCAGAGTCTGGCCCAGGAGCCGC
>JBAXES010000807.1:0-2042 GCA_037140315.1 Chloroflexales bacterium | reverse complement strand
CCCAGTCGCCATCGACGGCGAAGGCCATGGCCTTCGCCGTCGATGGCGACTGGGCGCTGCCCGAGTACCGCACCCTCACCGACACCCTCGATCTGGGCATCGCGCCGCTGCCGCTGATCCCAGCGACCGGGCGGCGGGCGCTGCCGCTGATCGGCGGGAGCTTCCTGATGCTCCAGCGCGATCTGGGCGGGGCGGATCTGGCGCGGGCCGTCGCGTTCGCGGCCTTCCTCGCCGCGCCCGATGCGCAGGCGCGCCTGGCCCGCGATCTGGGCCGCCTGCCGGCCAGCCGGCAGGCCCTGCGCGACCCGGCCCTGCTCGCCGACCCGGCCCTGACGGCCGCCGCCACGCTGGCCGCCAGCGCCCCCGGCCTGCCGCCCACGAAGGCCGCGCGCTGCGCCCTCCTCGGCGTCGACACCTGGCTGCCCAGCCTGCTGAAGGACACCCTCGACCAGGCCAAGATCGCCAGCGCCATGCAGCAGGAGGCCGAGGCCTGTGTAACGCGCTAGGCGCTCGCGTCGTAGTATAGGGCAGCGGATTGTTATCCGGATCCGATCGTGATGTGCGATCCGTGGCTCAGCCACAGATCGCACATCACAAGTGAGAACCCATATGGAGTGCCCTTCATGTGCAGCAGAGCTTCCCGACGATGCGCGGTTCTGCATTGAGTGCGGGATCACGCTCGATCAAGCCAGCACCGGCCCGACCGTCATCCTGCGCGCGGATGAGCGGGCCGCGGCCTCGTGCGCGGCCTGCGGGGCGAGCAACCCCGGCCACGCGATCTTCTGCGTGCGCTGCGGCCAGCGGATCGGCGACCCGGCCCCGCGCCCGGACCCGCCGCGCCCGGCCATCGGCGGCATCGGGCAGGGGGGGCCGTCCCTGCCGACGCTCAGGCCCCAGCCGGTACCATCCTTCGGCCAGCGCAATGGCTGGGAGGCGGTGAGCGCGGCCATCCTGCTGATCGGCATCGGGGTGCTCTTCCTCGGCAGGTTCTTCTGGCCGGGCATCCTGATCGTGATCGGGGCCGCGAACTTTATGCGTATGGCCGGCAGCGGGCGCGCCGCGCAGGGTGTGCGCAACACGTTCTGGCTCTTTGGCCTCGCCTTGCTCTTTATGGTGCCGCACCTCTTCTTCCCCGGCATCCTCGTCCTCGCTGGGCTGAGCGCCCTGATGACGGCGGCGATGCGCCGCGGACACCGCTGGCCGTAGCTGGTTGACACGCCCAGAGGCATAGACTACACTGACTTGTCGGGTCTGTGTGCAGCGGAAAGCGGGCCATTATGGGGCGGATCATCGCGGTCACCAATCTGAAAGGCGGCATCGGCAAGACGACAACGGTGGTAAACCTGAGCGCCGGCCTGGCCCTGCGGGGCGCTCGTGTGCTGCTGATCGACGTCGACGCCCAGGGCAACCTTTCGATGGCCCTGGGGGTGAGGCCGCGCCGCACGCTCTATGAGGTGCTGGTAGACGGCGCGGCCATGGCCGACTGTATCAGCAGCGCCCGCCCCAACCTCGACCTGGTGGCCGCCAACGAGAGCCTGCTCACCGCCCAGCCCGAGATCTCCCGCCGCCCCGACTGGGCGCGCGTCCTGGAGAAGGCCCTGCTGCCGGTGCGCTCGCGCTACGACGTGATCATCATCGACTGCGGCGGCTCCCTCACTGTGCTGAACCTCAACGCCCTCACCGCCGCCACTGATGTGCTGGTGCCCACCACCGTCGAACCCTTCTCGCTCAAGGGCCTTGAGATGCTGACCCAGCAGATCCGCCAGGTTAAGGGCGGCTCGGGGGCGCTGCGGGCGATCCTGCCCACGATGTACGACCCGCGGATGCGCCAGTCGGTGGAGCTGCTCGAGTCGCTGCGCGCCCGCTACGGCGACCTGGTGCTGCCGCCGATCCGGGTGAACGTGCGCCTCTCCGAGTGCTCAGCTATGGGCAAGACGATCTACGAGTACGACCCGCGCTCGCGGGGGGCGATCGACTACGCCCAGCTGGTAGAGCGCATGAGCGAGCGCATGAGCATCGGCCCGGCGCCAGCCCACCCCAGG
>JBAXES010000806.1:0-2051 GCA_037140315.1 Chloroflexales bacterium | reverse complement strand
CGCCTGAGCGACCCGGCCTTCGTGCCGGCCCTGGTGCGCAGCGCCCTGCACCGCTTCGGCACCCTCAACGGCACGGCCAGCGGGATGTGCGTGACCGGCCTGCCGGCGACGTGGGCGGCGGACTCCGAGAAGGCCCGCGCCCTGGGCGCGCACCTGCGCGAGGCCCACAGCGGCTATAGCGGCATCCGGGTGATCCCCGAGCCGCTCGGGCTGGTCTATGCCGAGGCGTTGGACAACGACGGCCAGATCGCGGGCGACCCGGCGCTGCTGGAGGGTCAGGTCGCAGTGGTCGATCTGGGCCACCACACGGTGGACGTGGCCGTGCTACGGCGGCTGGTGCCGGTGCCGACCGGGCTGGCGACCTACCAGCTGGGCACCGCGCGCCCGCTCCAGCAGATCGGCGGGCAGCTCAGCGCGGCGTTTGAGCGCGAGCTGAGCTTGTTCGATGCCGACCAGGCCGTGCGCGCCCAGGCCCTGCTGGTGGCAGGCCAGCCGCGCCCGCTGCCGCGCGGCTGGGATCGCCCGCTGCTCCAGAGCGGCGAGGCCATCGCCGCCCGGCTCGTCGTGGCCTGGGGCAGCGGCGCGCAGTTCGAGACCATCCGGATCGGCGGGGGCGGGGCCGAGCTTCAGCCGCTCGTGGAGGCCATCCAAAAGCGCTTCGCCCACGCCCGACCGGTCGCCCAGCCCCAGACCGCCATCGCGCGTGGGTACGCCCGGCTGGCCCGGCGGCTCGGGATGTCGCAGTGAATGGGGGTGCGCGCAATGCTGCGTATGCGCCAGCTACAGCTGCGCGACGAGTTCGGCAGGGGTCAGCAGCAGAACAGGAGAGTCGCGAAAATCGGAGCCATTGCGCGTCACAATGGCGTCCATGCCTGCCGCCAGGGCGCACGCCAGCTGCACGTTGTCCTCGAAGTCAGATCCGGCAAGCATCGTTGCGTGCTCCAAAGCAGCGCGATCCACCGGAAGGACATCGAACGTCGCCAGGCACAATCCGACCGCAACCTGGGCGGTGCGCAATGTGGTCATCCGCCGTGCGACATAGAAGATCGTCGTGAGGGCCGATCCTGGCACGCAGCCGTGCAGTCGTCCGGTCTCACAGGCGCGCCAGATCTGGCTGGCATCGTCGGCCCAGGGCGCACGGTCCAGCAAAACGTCAAGGACGACATTCGTGTCAACCAGAATCTTCATACCCCAAACCGTTCGTTCCGGCGCTCATCCAGCCAGCGCGTGACGTCATCATCTGACGGCGGTGGTCGATCCGTGGTGAGGAGTCCGCGTGCCTGGTCGAGCGTCGTCGGCTTTGGCAGCGCGTCTGGCTCGGGGGGCGCAAGGGTCTTGAGGAGCTCCTGCATGAGCACGAAACGCTGGGCTGGCGGCCACCGTCGCACGATGTGGAGGACGGATTCGACATCAGGGGATGGCATGGCCATGATCCAACTCCAATCCATAGCGAGCATCCGTATCGCCCACCGTAAGTATAGCAGCCATTCCCGCGCAGCGTGAGAGGACGGGAGGTGCGGTCGCATCACCACGGGTGTGCCTCCGCACCGTGTGCTCCGCACATCAGCGCAGCCGCACCGCCGGCGCGCAGAAAGAGACAGGTCGATGACAACGACGATGCGCCTCTTGCCCGTGCGGGTGAGCGCCGACCTGCGCGGGCTGATTGACCAGGTCGGCCCGGTAAACCCGGGAACCAGGGCTCTGCTGCTGCTCGGCGCGGACGCGGCTGGGCTGGATCTCGGCGGGCTGGAGCGCGAGATCGCCGGGCTCCTGGCCGCCGATCTCGACGCGCGGGTGCAGGCCGGGCTGCGGCAGATCTTCGCCCGGCTGACGGCGCGCCCGCCGCAGGTGGCAGCCCAGCCAGTATGGCCGACTCCGGAACCGGAGGGAGGAGCTGCGGATCGGCCTGCGGAGGCGGAAGCGTCAGGCGACCCCTTCGCCCACATCGGGATCAACGTGTAGACCAACAACGAGGCCGGGATAGCTGCTCTGAACAGCCCCCGGCTCACCCCTGAGACCGACTCCAGGGGCTTGACGCCATCATAGCCCAA
>JBAXES010000805.1:0-2056 GCA_037140315.1 Chloroflexales bacterium | reverse complement strand
GGGTGAGGGCCGCCTGCACCACCTCAAGCTCGGCCAGGGGGTAGGCCCCGTAGCGGGCGTTGAAGGCGCGCAGGGAGCGCGCGGCCACCTCCAGGCCGAGCTTGCCGGCGTCGGCGCTGCCGGGCTGGAAGTAGGAGACCACGCGGGTGCCATCGACCACCGCCTCGGCCTCCCCAAGCCCCTGGAGCGCGCCCAGGTAGAACTCGCGCTGCGGCCCGCTGACGATGCGCTGGCGGTGTACCTGCGCGTTCACCGGCACGTCGCTGATCGACACCCCCGTGCTCACTAGGGTCCAGCCGATCGGCGCGTCGATGGTGACGTCGTAGAGGGCCACGCTGGAGACCGCAAAGTCGCCGCGCGAGTCGATCGGCCGGGTGTCCCACCCGGTGTCGGCGAAGTGGCGGGCCAGGATCGGGTAGAAGTTGGCCATCGACCAGACCCCGGCCTCGAAGTTGTAGGCCCCGAAGGTCTTGGCGCTGGCGTTACGGGTCGTTCTCGCGACAAAGCCCAGCACCACCTGGGCGGAGTCGCCTGGGCGAAGCGGCGTCTTCAGCTCCAGGCGCAGCAGTGTGTCGCCCAGCTGGGTGTCCGAGGGCACCGGCGCGCCATTCACGCTAGCGCTGGTGACATCAAGGCGCCCGCCGAAGTCGGGGTGGTTCGGGTAGAGGTGGAAGGAGAGCCGGTCGAGATCGACGCCGTAGCGGTTGACCATATCGAGCGTGACGGTGCCGCGCACGGTGAGGTCGCCCGGGCTGACGGCGGCGATGATCGTGTAGCGGTCCCACGCGGCGGCACCGGCCAGGTCGCCGGCGGCCGAGGGCAGCAGGGCCGGGGCCTGGGCGGCCGCTGCGGGCGGCAGGGCTGGCCGCTGCGTGGGCGTGGCGCTCGGCTTCGGCGCGGGCGTGGCCTTTGCTGCGCCGACCGCCGACACGGGCGTGCCGATGACCTGTGGCGCGCCGACTGCGGTGATGGCCGGGGCGCAGCCGCCGATTATGGCGGCCAGGGCGAGTGTGGCGAGCAGGGTTCGAGCTATCATAGGGCGCCAGTTCCTGATTGAAAATCGTAGGGGTAGGGTAGCAGCGCGGGGCTGCGGCGTCAAGTGTAACTGTGAGGATATAGATTTATTTGTTATCATAATTATATTCAGATCAGCATAATACAATGCAGCATACGACCGATGCGCCGCCGGAATCTTGCTGCTACCCTGTGAGCACTGCGTTTGCATAGAAAGGGCACGGCCATGCTGCTGTGTTGTACATTCACGACCCTCGCGCTGCTGCTCGCCCTGATCTGGATGGTCTGGGATATACTAGGAGTAGCGCGCTCGCGCCGCGACTAGAGGGCCGCCGGGCGTATATGGGCGAGCGTGAGGATGTGGCATAATAGCCGACACCCTCACCCGTACACCATAAGGAGCGCGCCCGTGGACCTGAACCTGCTCACCCACCCCTACGCCGCGCGGCGGGCGCCGCTGGTGGCCGCCAACGGCGTGGTCGCCACCAGCCACCCCCTGGCCTCGCAGGCCGGGCTGCGCGTGCTCCAGGCCGGCGGCAACGCCATCGACGCCGCCCTGGCGGCGGCCGCCGCCCTGGCGGTGCTGGAGCCGCCCTCCAACGGGCTCGGCGGCGATGGGTTCGCCCTGATCTGGGATGGCGCGCGCCTACACGGCATCAACGGCGCGGGCCGCGCCCCCGCCGCCCTGAGCGTCGAGGCCCTGGCCCGCGCCGGACACGGCGAGATGCCCTCACACGGCTGGCTGCCGGTGACGGTTCCCGGCGTGGTGCAGCTCTGGGGCGATATGCACGCCCGCTTCGGCTCACAGCCCCTGGAGCAGATCTTCGCCCAGGCGATCGCCTACGCCGACGAGGGTGCCCCGGTGCCGCCCTCGGTGAGCGCATCCTGGGCGCACGGCGTGGCCGCCGCCCGGAGGCGCCCCGGCCCCGAGTTCGCCGGCTTCCTGAGCACCTACGCCCCCGGCGGCCAAGCCCCGCGCGTGATGCGCTGGCGCAACAAGTCCGCCAACTGCGAATACAGGGGCACCGGACTGTCGGCAAAG
>JBAXES010000804.1:0-2058 GCA_037140315.1 Chloroflexales bacterium | reverse complement strand
GGACTGCGCGCTGGCGCGCCGGTGGTGGTCACGGTGCGCGCCCCCTGGCCTTGGGACTACTTCGCAACCGGGCAGCCAGGAGATCGCACGCCCCACCCGCAGGCCAGCTGGGCCAGCCTGGCCACCGACCTGCCGGCGCGACTGGGGCCGCTGCGCGGGACCATGGCCCTGCCAGCCATCCCCTATATGCTGGCCCACCTGCGCCGCCGCGCCGCCTTCCTGGCCCGGGCCGACGCGGTGATCGCCTGTAGCGGCTATATCGCCCGCCGCCTGGCCGGGATCGTCGCCCCGGGGCGCCTGCACGTCCTGCCGCACATGGTGGACATCGACGCGGTCGAGCGCGTCGCGGCGACCCCGCCTGAGACCCAGGTCGGCGTGCCGCTGCTGCTGTTCGCGGGGAAGCTGGAGCCGAACAAGGGGGCCGGGCTGCTGCCGGCGATCTTCCGCCAGCTGCGCGACCTCGGGGCTCCGCCATTCACCCTGGTGGTGGCGGGCGACGGGGCGCTGCGCGCGCCGCTGGGGCGGGAGCTGGCCGATCTGGGGGTGGACGCACGCTTCCTGGCATGGGCCGGCCACGACGAGGTGCTGCGGCTGATGGCCCGCTGCGATCTGCTGCTCTTCCCCTCGGCCTGGGGCGAGCCGCTGAGCCGGGTGCTGCTGGAGGCCGCCAGCCTCGGCGCGCCCACCCTGGCCATGCCCACCGGCGGCACGCCCGACATCATCGCCGACGGGGTGAACGGCGCCCTGGAGGCCACGCCGCAGGCCTTCGCCGCGCGCCTGCGGGATCTGCTGGCGGACCCCGCCGAGGCCCGGCGGCTGGGCGCGGCGGCGCGGGCCGCCGCCCGCGCCCGCTACGACATCCCCGCCGTCATCCCCCGCTACGAGGATTTGTATAGATCACTGGATATGGGCGGCTTTGCCGCCCATACCCAGTGATCCAGCCGGACGTTGGGCTGGCGACGCCCCCCAAGATCTCACTTCTTAAGCAGATCGCGCAGGGCCGGCTCAAGCTTAGGGTATTTGAACTGGTAGCCGAGGGACTGGGCCTTCTTCGGCACGGCGCGCTGGCCGTACACCACCAGGTCGGCCATCTCGCCGAGGATGGCGCGCAGGACGAACTCGGGCACCGGCATCCACGACAGCGAGCCCATCACCTTGCCGAGGATCGAGCTGAAGTCGCGGTTGGTCAGCGGGGTGGGGGCGGCGGTATTGATCGGGCCGCTGGCGCGCTCGTCCTCCAGAGCGAGCAGGTAGATGCCGATCACATCATCGGGGTGGATCCAGGAGTAGTACTGGGTTCCGGGCAGCACAGGGCCGCCGGCGCGCAGATTGAAGGGCTGCATGATCTGCGGCAGCACGCCGCCATCCGGGTCGAGCATCAGGCCGGTGCGCAGGCAGGCCACGCGCACGCCGAACTCGGCGGCGCGGGTGGCCTCGCGCTCCCAGGCCATACAGACCTGGGCCAGGAAGTCATTGCCGGCGGGGGCGCTCTCGTCAAGCGACGTGTAGTCGCAGAAGCCGTAGTAGCCCACGCCCGAGGCGCAGAGGAGCACCTTCGGGCGCTCGCTGGCTGCGGCGATCGCATCGACGATGCTGCGCGTGCCGTTCACCCGGCTGTTATAGATCTCAGCCTTGACCTCGGAGGTCCAGCGCTGGCCGAAGATGCCCTCGGCAATCGGCGAACCGGCGAGGTGGATGACGGCGTGGGCGCCGTTGATGGCGGCGGCGGAGTCCCCCGTCGTGCTGGTCGTCCACCAGACATAGCCATCGGCGCCGGGCAGCAGCTCGCGGGCTTGCTGTAGACGGCGCGAGAAGATTACCACGTCGTAGCCGCGACCTTTGAGGGCCGCGAAGAGCCTGCGTCCGATAATACCCGTGGCCCCGGTGAGAATGATCCGCTTTGAATTGCTCATACTAGGGATGGTACTCCAGGTTTGGATGGGGCGTCAAGGGCTGTGGTACAATCCCGGCGGCTATCGATAGTCGCGTATCCCCAGATGACCGCCCCCACACACTAAATGAGATACCGCCTGCTCGCCCTGCTCGCCCTGCTCGCCC
>JBAXES010000803.1:0-2065 GCA_037140315.1 Chloroflexales bacterium | reverse complement strand
GCGCAGGGGCAGGGCCACGCCGGAGGGGCCGGGCGGCGGGGGTTCGATGTCGGGGTGGCGCAGGTATAGGCATCCGCCGGCGTAGTCGACGCTGAGGGTCAGGCTCGAGAGCACATTGTAGCCCAGCACCAGATCGACCTTAAACGGCGCCCGGCTGAGGTCCACCGCCACGGTGTAGAGGTCGCGCAGGGTCAGGTCGCCGAGGCGCAGCCAGGGCAGCACCGTCTCGGTGAAGGGCACGCTATCGCTGGCGGCGTCAGACCCGAGGGCGAAGTCGCCGATGCGCAGGCCGAGACGGCGGGCCAGGCCGAGATCGATCGCCGACGGGTCGGTGCCGCTATCGAGCAGCACGGTCAGCGGGTGGCCGCCGGGGCCGGCGGCCACGCAGCGCAGCACCTGGGGCGTAAAGAGCAGCGGCAGGGCGGCCTCGCCGCTGGCCGGGAAGATCATTCTGGTGCGGTCGTCCAGCATAGCGGCATGATACCATACGGGAAAGCTGAAAGCTGAGCGCTGAACACCGCTATATGGAGGCTCGCCCCAAAAGATACCGAGACGATCCCTTGAAGCCGCTCCGGCGGCATGCTACGATATGGCGGGTACTACTGCGCTCTGAAACCGTCCGAAGGAGTTTCTCGCATGAGCGACGACGTCGTAGAGCTGGAGACCGTTGGGGATCCGGAGAAGGCCGGGGCGACCCGTGAGGGCAAGGCGGTTGAGCTGATTGTGCTGGCCGACACTCGTAGCGCCGGGGATGATCTCGCCGAGGGGCCGCCGAACTATCACGTAGACCAGTTCGGCACCATCCGGCAGGTCGTGGATGAGGGCCGCGCGGGCGGCGCGCTCGGCCTGGCGATCTATAAGCAGCGCAGGCACAACATTGACCGCATCGGCATCAGCGTCCTGCTCCAGCGGCCCGACGAGGGCGACTACAGTGACGACCAGCTCAGAGCCCTGAGCCGGCTGCTGGCCGACATCAGCGCCCGTCGACGCCTGGGCGACTCGGCCCTGGCCCGGCTCTCGCCCGCCGCCGACGGCAAGCTGCGGGTGACGCCCGCGCTTCCCCCGCCGCCCCCGGTGGTCAGCGGCGACGACCTGCTGGGCGCAGCGCCGCTCAGCCCCGAGCAGGAGCTGTGGCTCTTCCTCTACGGTGAGACGTACAAGCCGCGCGGCGGCACCCTGAAGATCGGCCAGGCGCTGCCGCTCCAGGCCGCCAAGTTCGGGCTGGGCGCGCCGCTCGGCCCCAACGACGCGACGACGACGGTCGCGGCAGAGGGCCACACCTACAGCGTGCAGCCCTTTGCCACCGACCTGATCTTCTACGAGGGCACCCAGTACGCCGCCGTGCGCAGCCTCAACGCAATATTTGAGGAGGGGGTCGCCGAGATCCCGGCCACGGGCACGGGCCGCGCCTTGCTTGAGGCCTCCTACAACCTCTCGATCGCCACCACCGAGAAGCGCACCGGCGCCCTGGCCCACACCAAGACGCTCCAGCCCGGCTGGCGCTTCCACCTGGTGGCCAAGAACGGCCACCTCGGGCCGGCGATCAGCGACAACTACATCTTCACCGCCGACCAGCAGTACGCCTTCCAGATCTTCGGCGCGGACACGCTCTACACCCCGATGAGCGACCAGACCGGCTGTGAGCACCTGAACCTGACCGACCCGGCCTTCCCGGCGCTGAACGCGCTCTGGGGCGAGACCTACCGCTTCCAGGGGGTGCCCTTCGACCCGAACTCGCCCTGGCACAAGAAGGCTGTCGAGCTGCGCATCGGCGTGCCGCTGACCAGCACCTACACGGTGGCCCTCGGGGCGACGACCTACGCGCTGCAGGTGTGGACGCTCGACACGCTCTACGCCGGGCCGGACGGCCAGATCAAGCGCATGAAGGATCTGCCGATGACGGCGGAGGCGCAAGCCTGGACGCCCGCCCAGCCCACCAATGTTTCACGTAAAACACGGTTCCGTCTCCATAAACGCCCTTATGACTTCTGCCGCGAGCGGCGGGACGATGGCGTTTCCGTAGGCGCGCAGTCGTCCCACTCGGTTGGATACCCCATGAGCCAGC
>JBAXES010000802.1:0-2066 GCA_037140315.1 Chloroflexales bacterium | reverse complement strand
GAGCAGGCCATCCGCGACCCGCTCACCGGGCTGTTCAACCGGCGCTACCTGGAGGAGACCCTGACCCGCGAGCTGCACCGCGCGGCCCGCAACCGCTACCCGGTGGGCGTGATCATGCTCGACATCGACCACTTCAAGCAGATCAACGACACCTATGGCCACGAGGCCGGCGACACGGTGCTGCGCACGCTGGGCGCGCTGCTGCTCGGCATGGTGCGGGCCGGGGATGTGGCCTGCCGCTACGGCGGGGAGGAGTTCGTGCTCATCCTGCCGGCGGCGTCCCTGGCGGTGATCGACAGCCGGGCCGAGGCCATCCGCCATGCGGTCGGTGCGCTGGAGATCGTGTACCACGACCTAGTCCTGCCGCCGATCACGGTCTCGCTGGGGACGAGTGTGGTCGCGGACGCGCAGGCCAGCGTCGCCGAGGCCCTCGCCCGCGCCGACGCCGCGCTCTATGCGGCCAAGCGCGCCGGACGCAACTGCGTGGTCGCCCATGCGCCGGTCAGCGCACCGACGATGTAGCCGAGGAGTCCTCCCCATGCGACTCACCCATCACCCGCGCTGGCAGCGCCTGAGCATCGCCCCGGCGGCGATCCTTGCGGCCCTCGGCCTGCGCCTGCTGCTCGTCCCGCTCACCGGCCACGAGGGACCCTTCTTGCTCTTCTTCAGCGCGGTCATGCTTAGCGCCTGGGTGGGCGGGACGGTCGCCGGCGCGCTGGCGACCGTCTTGACCACACCGCTCGTGACGTTCTTCTTCCTCCTTCCCACCGCACCGCCCTCCGTAAATCTGGTCGGCCCGCTGATCCTGATCGGGCTGTTTGTGCTCGATGGCATGCTGATCAGCACGATCACCGGCCAGATCCAGATCGCGGCGGCCCGCGCGGCGCGCCACGAGGCCGAGCTGAGCTCGCTGATCGACGGGGTGCAAGACTACGCCATCTTCCTGCTCGACCCGGTCGGCAATGTGACGACCTGGAATACGGGTGCCGCGCGCATCAAGGGCTTTACGGCGGCGGAGATTATCGGCCAGCCCATCGCCCGCTTCTACACGCCCGAGGATGTCGCAGCCGGCCTGCCGCAAGCGGCGCTGCAGGTGGCGGCGGCGGGCCGCTACGCCGGTGAGGGCTGGCGGGTGCGTAAGGACGGGACCCGCTTCTGGGCCAGCGTCGCGATCACCCCGCTCCACAACTCGTCCGGCCAGCTGACCGGCTTTGCCAAGGTTACCCGCGATGTGACTGAGCCGCGCCGCCAGAGCGAGGCGCTCAACGCCGCGCACGACGAGCTGGAGGCGCGCGTCGCCGAGCGCACCGCCGCCCTCGCCAGCGCCAACGCCACCCTGGCGCACCAGTCCGAGGAATTGCAGGCGAGCACGGATAGCATGCGCGCCTCGCTGCACGAGAAGGAGGTGCTGCTCAAGGAGATCCACCATCGGGTCAAGAACAACCTGCAGGTGGTGATGAGCCTGCTGCGCATCCAGGGACGCCAGGTGACTGACCCGCTCGCCAGCGCAGCGCTGCGTGATAGCCGCCAGCGCGTCGAGGTGATGGCCCTCGTCCACGAGCTGCTCTACCGCACGGGCGACCTGGCCTCGATCGATGCCGCTGCCTACATCCGGCAGCTCAGCACGCAGCTGCTGCGGATCTACGGGGTCGCGCCCGACCAGGTGACGGTCTCCCTTGATGCCGAGGGGGTCTGGCTGAGCCTAGATCAGGCCATCCCGTGCGGGCTGATCATCAACGAGCTCTTCTCTAACAGTCTGAAGTACGCCTTCCCCGACGGGCGACCTGGCACCGTCGGCATTGCGCTGCACGCCACGCCCCCCGGCATGATTACGCTGAAGGTCTGGGATACCGGGGTCGGGCAGTTGGCCGATGATACGGTGCCCGACCGCTCGTCGCTGGGGGTTACGCTCGTCCACGACCTGGTGCGCCAGCTGCGCGGCACGGCGGTGACCGAGCGCAGCGCGGGTATCGTGGTCACCATTTCCTTCCCGCAGGGCCTCGCCGCAGAGCCGACCATCGCCATGAAAGAGGCCCACTGATGCCGACCCAATCCATTGTTATCGT
>JBAXES010000801.1:0-2068 GCA_037140315.1 Chloroflexales bacterium | reverse complement strand
GGCCGACCCACCCGCACGGGCGGCGGACACCCTCACCCCCGCGACGCTTGTGCTCGGCCTGCTCATCCTAGCCCTGCTGCTGCTCGGCGTTGCCGGCGTGCTGCTGATCCAACGCGGTGGGAGGCACCCGTGATGCGCCGACGACTCGCCACCCTCGGCCTGGGCGCGGTAGCCTGCGCGCTCGCCCTGCTGCCCCGTGCCGCCTGGGCGGCCGGCTGCGGCGTGCAGGATCTTGGGGCCTGCGTCGATGCCGCCCAGTACACCTTCTGGTTCGGCCTGGCCGCCCTAGGCTGGTCGCTCGACCGCACCCTGCTCCTGCTGGCGTATCAGCTGGCCACCTTCCGCTGGTGGCTGGTCACGGTCGCCTTCACCAGCGCCTATGACGTGCTGACCCAGCTGATCTCACCGCTCATCGTGCCGTTCGCCAGCGTCGCGGTCATCCTTGGCTGCCTGGCCCTGCTGCTCCTGCCGGTCTTCGGGCGGATGGAGGTCGTGCGCGTGCGCCACGCCCTGACCTGGGTGGTGCTGGCACCGCTGCTGATCACCCTGAGCGGCCCGCTGATCGTGCAGACCGAGGAGCTGCGTAGCACGGTCGGCAGCGCGCTCTTCCAGGGCGTGCGGGTGATCGCCCCCGGCGCGATCTTCGGTGCCACCGGCAGTGATATGGCCAATGTCACCCCGCTCTACCCGTCGAACCCCTGCGGGCAGACCCTGGCCCGTCACGATACCGCCACCGGCTCGCAGCTCGATGACCTGGCCGCCGCGCTGCTCTGGGCCGACGCCGAGGACATTCACTGCCCGGAGCGGGGCGGCCCCAATGCCGACGTGCCCGACCAGTTCTACGTGGCGGCGCCGGACGGCCCCGGCTATGCGACCGAGCAGGCCATCGGCGATAGCGCCAACGCGGCCCAGCGCACCGCCGCCGTGGACGCGATGCAGCGCGGGGCCATCCGCACGTTTCTGGGGCTGCTGCCCGTCGCCCTGGCGGTGCTCGACGCCCTGGCCCAGTTCATCTTCGCGCTCTGCCTGATCGCGCTGTGGATCGGGCTGCCCATCGGGCTGCTCTTCGTCTTCTTTCAGCAGACCGCCGACCCCGTGACCGGCCTGTTCCGCCGGGCCATTGGCGTCCTGCAGGTCAGCTGGTCCACCAGCGTCGTGCTGGGGATGCTCTTCGCCTGCCTGCTGGCGGCGGCCGAGCTGCGCAACGCGGCGGCCTACACCGGCTTCGCCATCGGCTCCCTGGTGCTGACCAGCTACATCCTGCGGGTCGCGGTGGACACCCTGACGTCCTGCCTCTCCACCCTGAGCAGCACGGTCGCGGTGGCCACCGGGCTCAACCCGGCGGCGGCGGCGGCGCAGGCTGGCGAGCTGGCCGCTGGCGCGGCGGGCCTCGGGCTGGCGGCGGCGACCGGCGGGGCCGGGCTGGCCCTGGCGGGCGCGGTCGCTGCGAAACAGACGGGCAGCGGGCGCTACGCCGCCGGGGCCATGCTCGGCCAGTTTCGCCCACTCGCGAAGGTGGGCGAGATCGCCGCCGCAATGGGCGAGACTGGCGAGCTGGTCAGCGGCGCGGTGGCCGGGGGGCGCAGCCAGCGCAGCGGGGTGCGCGCCCTCGCCACCTTGGCGGCCAACGATAGCCGTCGTACCGATGCGGCGGGCATGACCATCCGCGATCACGCGGCAGAGCGCCGGGTGGCACGCACCGTCACCCGCCGACCAACCGTGATTGACCAGCTTGGCGATGCCGCCGGCGGCATCGCTGCGGCGACGCGCGGGCTGCACAGCGGGGCGCTAACCACCGCCGTGCTCGACCGAGGGCAGCAGCTGGGCACCGCTTTCCAGGATCGCGTCGGTCGGGTCAGTGACGCCTGGCAGCGCTTCGGCGATGAGGTGGAGGCCACGCACGGCGGCTCGCCCAACCCGATCACCCAGGCGGCGGCGGGCGTGACCACGCTTGATCGCCGCCTGAGCCGGCGCGGGCAGGCGATGCACCTCAACCCCGCCACCCGCCAGGTGGTCTGGTCGCCCCACGTCGCGCTGGCCGATCTGCCCGCCGATGCGCTGCGCGCGC
>JBAXES010000800.1:0-2070 GCA_037140315.1 Chloroflexales bacterium | reverse complement strand
CGGCACCCTGGCCGCCGCCGCCGTCCACCGGGCGCGCTTCTTCGGCCGCGACTCCGTCTCGCTGCTGCTGCTGCTGCCGATCGCCCTGCCCGGCATCGTCAGCGGGATCGCCCTGCGCTCCGGGTTCGGCCTGCTGAACATCCCCCTCAGCTTCTGGACGATTGTGATCGGCCACGCCACCTTCTGCATGGTGGTGGTCTACAACAACGTCCTGGCCCGCTACCGGCGCACGGCCCCCTCGCTCGCCGAGGCCTCGATGGACCTGGGGGCCACCGGCTGGCAGACCTTCCGCTACATCCTGCTGCCGGTGCTGGGCACCGCGCTGCTGGCCGGCGGCATGCTGGCCTTCGCACTCTCGTTTGACGAGGTCATCGTCACCACCTTCACGGCGGGCAACCAGGATACCCTGCCGATCTGGATCTTCAAGCAGCTGACCAAACCCCGCCAGCGCCCGGTGACAAACGTGGTGGCCCTCTTCGTGATCGCGGTGACGGTGGTGCCCATCCTGATCGCCAACCGGATCACCCGCGACACCGGCGGGATCGGCGGGCGATAGGGCTGCAGGCCCTCGAAACAATATCTTTAGGCAATACCGCAAAACTCGCCCTGTCGCCTTGGATATCCCGCTCCATGTCACCCCTCGCTGCGCTCGGGGTGACATGCGAAGACATTGCTCCCGGCGACACTGGCCCGTCGGCCATTGGATACTCAGAGAGACAACGCCGCAGCCCGCCTTGTGGGGCGGGCTGCGCGGGTTCGGCGTGGTGGGCGATACTGGACTCGAACCAGTGACCTCATCCGTGTGAAGGATGCGCTCTAGCCAACTGAGCTAATCGCCCGAATTTGCAACCGGCGGGATTATAGCATGCCCTCGCGCATCGCGCAACTTTAATGCGCGACCACGGGGCCAGCTCACATCCAGCGATCAAGCTCATCGACGACCGCTGCGGCGGCGGCCAGCAGGTCGCCCCCGCCGAGGATAGCCAGCGTTGGGGCCGTCATCTCCAGGGCGCGCAGGGCCTCCTCGCGCCCAATCGTCGCCGACCGAAGGGCGGCGCCGAGGGCGGACTCGACGCCAGCCCGGCTGGACAGCGCGAGGGCCTGCGCTACGGCGATCCCGGCGCGGGCCTGATCAGTGGGCCGCAGGATACCCGCGATCACTGCCGCCGCATCTTCGTAGCGGCCCGCCTCAGCCAGCGCGACGGCGACGGCCGCAAGGTAGCGCCCACGCGCCTCGGCGGAGGCCAGCAGCCCGGGCTGGCTAGCGACCGTCAGGGCCGCACCGACCTGCCCCGCCGTGACCAGCAGGGGGGCGACCAGGGTCAGGGCGCGCGCCCGGTCGGCGGGCGCATCGATGGCTGCGGCCTGATCGAGAGCGGACAGTGGGTCTCCGGCCCGCGCGCGATCGATCGCCAGATCGGCGGCAGTGCGCGCCCGCTGATCGGCGGCGCCGATCAGCGACACGAGGGCCATGCTCTCCTCCCAGCGGCCGCTGCCGGCGAGGATCCGGGCGATCTCGTCATTCGCCCAGTCACGCTCATCATCGTCGTTAAGCCGCACCAGGATGGCCTGGGCGGTCGAGTAATCGCCGCTCTGGGCGATCGCCACCGCAACCTTGGCCAGGGCGCGATCGCGCTCCTCGCCCTCGGGCAGCTGCGCGGTGATCCGCAGGGCGTCCTCACGACGGCCGATAGCCGCGTGGGCGGAGGCCAGGGCGGCGAGCAGGGGCGCGCGATCATCGCCGGTGAGGGCGTCGATATCGCTGGTTGCCCGCTCTAGGGCGAGCATCGCCACCAGCCCATCCAGGGTCAGGCGCAGATCGAGCAGGGCGGCCACGCGCGTCTCAACAGCGCCGATCTGCTCGGCGGCGGCCAACGCATCGCCGTCCTTCTCGGCGAGGGCTAGGGCGTGAGACAGCCGGGCCAGGCCGCGGTCACGCTGGCCAGCGCTAGGCAGGGCATCGATCCGGGCGCGGGCGGCAAGATCGTCGCTGGCCGCCAGGTCGCAGGCTAGCTCGATCTGCGCCCAGGCTGCCACCGTCGCCAGAGCGATCTCCTCCAGGATCATGGG
>JBAXES010000799.1:0-2072 GCA_037140315.1 Chloroflexales bacterium | reverse complement strand
AGTCCGGTGATCAAGATCAAGTTCTCGATGAAGGATTGCCAGGCCTGTACACACCGCGAGGCATGCACGGACGGCAAGCGACGCTCAGTGACGGTGCGACCCCAAGAGCAACACGAAGCCCTGCAAGCTCAGCGCCAGCGGCAGCAAACGCCCGATTTCAAACGGGCCTATGCCAAACGGGCGGGGGTGGAAGGAACCATGTCGCAGAGCGTCCGGCGCTGTGATGTTCGGCACGCGCGCTATGTGGGGGTGCCAAAAACACGACTTCAGCATCTGGCAACTGCCTCGGCGCTCAACCTCCTGCGTCTCGCCGACTGGTTGGATGAGACGCCACGGGCAAAGACACGTCGCTCAGCGTTTGCCAGATTAATGCGCCAAGCTGCATGAGCTTCGCTCCCCTAGAGAGTTCGCCAGCGGTATCACTTCCCGTGCAGGCAGAATACCTCCCCATGCACTATCATGATGGGCTGACCATTCAGCTGCATGAGGGACGTGGGGAGCGTACGTGATGAAAATTGAACACCTGTTTATCCCAGTAGGGGCTGCACTCCAGTTGACAGCGGTCGATATTGCCCCTGACGGCGTCGTGGTGGATCTCCAGACCACGGCGATGATCGCCGATTGTCCCACCTGTCAGATGCCCACCCAGCGGATCCATAGTTCCTACCAACGCCGCGTGGCCGATCTCCCGCTTGCCCAGGTGCCGGTGCAGCTGCACCTTCATGTCCGGCGCTTCCGCTGCGACAACCTTGGCTGTCGTCGCACCACCTTCAGTGAACCCGTGCCCGAACTGATCCGGCCCTACGCGCGCCGTACGACCCGGCTGTGGGCAGAACAACGCCAGATCGGCCTGGAGATCGGCGGCGAACCGGGCACCCGCATCACCCACCGACAAGGGATGGCGGTGAGCACGGACACACTGCTCCGTCTGGCGCGTCAGAATCCTACTGGCGGGAGTGCCACGCCGCGTTGCCTCGGCATCGATGATTTTGCGCTGCGTAAAGGCCAGGTCTATGGAACGATCTTTGTGGATCTGGAGGCCCATCAGCCCATCGACCTCATGCCAGAACGATCTGCAGAGGTGGTGGCGCAGTGGCTGGCGGCGCATCCGGGCGTCGAGATCATTACCCGCGACCGTTCAGGCGAATATGCCGAGGGGGCTAGCCGTGGAGCCCCCGATGCGATTCAGGTTGCTGACCGATTTCACCTGCTCCAGAACGTGCGCGAGATGCTCCAACGTCTGCTCGAACGGCATCAGGATGCGCTCCAGGCCGCCACGACAGAGCTACCCCCATCGACTGATACACCGGACGCGCCTGCGCCAGATATCGCACCAGTGATGACCACTCCATCACCCGCGCCATGCCCGGTATCGGAGGCGCCACCAGCACTCCCACCAGCAGGGGTGTCTCACGCACCCGCGCTGACCAAGGCCGCACAGGCGAGCCAGAACCGGCGGGCGCGGCGGCATGCGCGCTATACGGCGGTACAGGAACTGCTGGCACAAGCGATGAGCATGCGGGCAATTGCCAAACAGCTCCAGCTCAGTCGCAAAACCGTGCGCCAGTTCGCGGTGGCGGAACAGTTTCCGGAGCGGGGCACCCGCCGTGCCGGGCACAGCAAACTCGACCCCTTCATCCCCTATCTCCAACAGCAGCTTGCTGCTGGCCAGGATAATGCTATGCAGCTCTGGCGGAACCTGCGGGACGAGCACCGATACACCGGATCGCGCGCACTGGTCTCGCGCTGGGTCGCCCAGCACCGACAGCTGGTTCCTGCCCCAGATTCGGCCACCCCGCGTACTCGGCGTCGTGGCCGCCCCCCGGTGCCCGCGCCGACACCATCGTCGGCTCCCCCACGCCGTCTGTCGGCACGCCAGGCGGCATGGCTCCTGGTGCGCCGCCCCAAGGAGTTGGAGGCGGATGAGCAGCGCATCCTGGAACGACTGTGCCATACGGCTCCCATGGTGGATACGGCCTACCATCTCGCACAGGACTTCATCCAGATGGTACGCACACGTCAGGCGACCGCATTCGATGACTGGCTCACCCGTGCGACTGCCAGTGGTATTC
>JBAXES010000798.1:0-2073 GCA_037140315.1 Chloroflexales bacterium | reverse complement strand
GGGATCGGGCGCAGCATCGGCAACTCCAGCGTTGTTGTCTGGTCGCGCGTAACCTGGATGATCACGCTGGCCGGAAAGGTGCCGGCCTGCACCGCGCGCAGGGTGTGATCGCCGCTCGGCGCAGCCTGCGCCCCGGCGGCCAGGGGCTGGCCATCGAGCGTGAGCTGCACGACTGGGGAATAGGCCGGCACCACCAGTACGCCGGTGCCGCGTAGGAGCGGCCCGAGCAGCCAGGCCACCGCGCCGAGGGCCAGCAGGCTGATGCCGCCCACCAAGGCGCGCCGAATGCGCCGCCGCTGGCGCTGGAGGCGGGCGGCGAACACATCGAGGTGGATCGTATAGGGGCCGATCTCAAGCTGGGCGGGCAGACGTAGCATCGTGCTCCTCGTCATCAGGTGTCCGCGCGGCGGGCGGGCTCGCACCGGGGATGCGTGCGTGGATCGGCGCGGGTGCCCGCGGAATGCGCAGCGGGATGGGCTCGCGCCCGACGATCAGCAGGCCCGTCACGCCCTCGGCATCGCGCCGGCAGCGCGAGAGCCAGTTGATCTCGCCGGGGGTCAGGCTCAGCTTCTTTGCGGCCTGGGCGATCGGATTCTCATCGTCGGTCGCGCCGGCGCGGGCCGGGCGCAGCTGTCGGAGGAGCAGCACGGTCTCGCAGTTATCAAGAAAGGTCGTCCCGGCGGCGTTCGGCACCAGCTGGTCGCCCGCGCGGCGATACAGAAACTCGCGGATCTGCTGGGTGATCACCGTCACGGCCACCCCCAGCGAGCGCCCGATGCGGGCCAGCATCTCGATCGTCTGCGCCCCGGCGGCGGTGTTCAGCACCGCCCATGCCTCGTCGATGATCAGCTCCATCTTGCGCCCGGTGCCGCGCATGGCGACGGTCATAAAGTAGTCGGCGATCAGCGCCGGCAGCAGCCGCTGGAGGGTCAGATCCTGGCCCTGAACGAAGGCGCTCAGATCGACCCCCAGCACCCCGACATCGTCACGCAGCGACGAGGGCGGGATCGCCAGCGGCAGGGGGTTATCACCTCACCAGGTGTCACTTTTTCGTGGTGTCATAAGTACACAAACCAGAAGATGGGCATCGGCTGATCGAAGGTGCGACAATGGTTCTGCTAGGCAACCGCCAGCGTGAAGAGACTGTGTTCCCAGGCGTCGGACGGCCCGGCATCCAGGAGGGCGCGATAGCCACGTTTCACGACCCAGCGCCCGACGCTCACAAACCACAGATACACCAGGCAAACCAGGATGATCAGCCGATGGAAGCGGCCACGATCCGTGATCCCCGTCTTTCCGAGGTCGAACCCTCCGCTCTGCCAATCACGAAACATGGTTTCGATCCACATCCGCCGACTCCCGATGCGGTAGGTCTGCCAGGTTGCGGGCACATTCGTCATCACCGCATGACAGGTGAGTACACCTCGGTTATCCTTATCTTTATCCCACCACGCCCGCACATTGACCGAGCCGTGGCGATCTTCCGTCAACCAGACCTCGCTCAGATAGGTCACGCTATCACGATGCGACAGCCAGCGCGTGAGGGCCTCGCCCGTCTGGATGGGGTCGGTCGTGACCGTCACGGTGCCCCGAATGCCCAGGATGGCGTCCCAGCGATGCTCACGGATCCACGCAAACAGCGTCTGCGAGCGGAATTCGCTATCCGCGTGGACGATAATCCGCACCTCGGGCGGCAGCAGGGCGATGGCGGCAGCCAACACGGTTTGCTGATCGGTAAGATTGCTCGACCCGGCATGGGTGAGGATGCGCCAGACCAAGGGGATGGAGCGGCGGCGAAAGCCCAGGCTGACCACCAAGACGTTCTGGGTCTCGGTCAGCACCACCCGGTCAAGGAGGACATGCACCCGCTGACGACGCAATCCCGTCAGGGCAGCGCGCACGATCGGTTGGTAGATCCCCTCAGCGGTCAGCTTGGGATTTTTGAGCAGTCGGCGGAAGCGCTGGATTTTGCTTTGCTGTTTGGTCTTCAGTGGCATCGCGTCCGCAACCGCACGTTGCTGCGCCGACACGGCCTGACTCATGCCCACGAGCGCCCCGGTGAGCGGGTCATGG
>JBAXES010000797.1:0-2074 GCA_037140315.1 Chloroflexales bacterium | reverse complement strand
AGCGATCGTCGAGACCTTCCGGCGGGGGTGTGGGGGTGGCTTCGCCGCCCCCACGTTTTTTTTCGCTAGGTATGGGCGGCGAAGCCGCCCATACCTAGCGAAACGCTGGGCCTGGGGCGCGGCCACGGGGACGTTGCACGATACTGCTGGCACATGTCACCCCGAGCGCAGCGCGGGGTCTTCCCAACGCGGAGGAGCGAAGATTCCTCGCTGCGCTCGGAATGACAGGACACGGTTGGTCGGCGTTTGCCAGCAGTATCGTTGCAGTCGCCCTGGCTCGCGTTGCGCTTTCGCCGCTTGTGAGCGGGAGACGTGATATAGTTATATAGTTAGGGCGCTACTACGTGCTACCCACACAGTCAGTGACCCACACTGGCTCAGGCAATGCTCTTCGGCGACCAAGATCTCCGGCGCATCCCGGCGGTGATTCTGACGACCCCCCGAGAACTTCTGGACGGTACTTGATCTGTGATAACACGTCATCTAGTAGCGTGGTGATCCTTATGGATGGTGTTCCCTTGCATATTCTTCTAGTTGAGGATAACCCTAGCGACGCTCGGTTGATCTATGAGCTGCTGGTCGGCGACGGCGTCGGGCCCTATCGGCTCGATATGGCCACCCGGTTGACCGAGGCCCTGAATCGGCTGTCCGACGGCGGCTTCGCTGCCATCCTGCTCGATCTCTCGCTGCCCGACAGCTCTGGCCTCGACACCGTCATTCGGGTTGGCGCGGCCTCGACTGCCCCGGTGATCGTGCTGACCGGCACGAATGATCAGGATCTGGCCCTCAGCGCCGTGCGGGCTGGGGCGCAGGACTTCCTGATCAAGGGCGAGGTGACGACACCCCTGCTGTCGCGGGCGATCCACTACGCGATCGAGCGCCACCACAGCGCGATGCAGGCCCGCCTGCACACCGCCGTCTTCAGCTCGATATCTGAGGGCATCATGATCACCGACGCCCACGCGCGGATTGTGTCCATCAACCCGGCGGTGACGCAGATCACCGGCTACGAGGAGTCGGAGCTGATCGGGAGCAACCCGAGCATCCTCCAGTCGGGGCACCACGACCCGCAGTTCTATCGAACCCTGTGGTCCGCCCTGATCTCTGACGGGTACTGGCACGGTGAGATCTGGAACCGCCGCAAGTCGGGCGAGATCTACCTCCAGCGGCTGACGATCAACGCGGTGCGCAACAGCGCGGGCAATGTCAACCACTACGTCAGCGTGATCTTGGATGTCACCCTGCAGAAGCACGCCGAGGATCAGCTCTTCTTCCGGGCCACCCACGACGCTCTGACCGGGCTGCCGAACCGCGACCACTTCCACGGTCGCCTGGCCCACTCGGTCGCCCGCTGCCGACGCGATAGCGAGATGCTGGCGGTGATGATGATCGATCTGAACCGCTTCAAGCAGATCAATGATACGCTTGGCCACAGCAGCGGGGATGTCGTGCTCCAGGTGGTCGCGCAGCGCCTGCTCAAGAGCGTGCGGAAGACGGATCTCGTCGCCCGGCTCGGCGGCGACGAGTTTGTGATTGTCCTTGAGCATATCCCGAACATTGAGGCCTGCGCCCATATCGCAGAGACGATCACCCTCGCCATCGCCGAGCCGATAGCGCTCGATGGCCGTCCCTGGCAGATCGGCGCCAGCCTCGGCATCAGCCTGTGCCCACAGGACGGCTACATCATCGACCGGCTGATCGAGTGTGCGGACATGGCCATGTACCGCGCAAAGCAGACCGGGACGGAGTACGCCTTCTCTCACGTGCTCGATACGTCGGACGTCAGCCGCTAGGTGCCCGCCCTACTCTGCGAGCCGGTAGCCGACGCCCCACTCGGTCTGGAGGGGGGTGTCGTCGGGGCTGATCGCGGCGAGCTTGGCGCGCAGGCGGCGGATGTGCACATCGACCGTGCGCGCGTCGAGGTAGCCGTCCTGCCCCCAGACCTGGCGGAGCAGGGCGTCGCGGCTGAAGACCTGGCCGGGGCTGCGGGCGAGGAAGGCGAGGAGCTCGAACTCGCGGGGGCGCAGGTCGAGGGCGACGCCATGGAAGGATGCGCGGCGGCGGGGCTGGTCGA
>JBAXES010000796.1:0-2079 GCA_037140315.1 Chloroflexales bacterium | reverse complement strand
GAGCGAACTGGCCGGCACGTGGGTGCTCGGCGTGCGCACGTCGAACTCTTTCACCAGCCGCTCGCAGTGCGCCTCAACCTGCGCCTCGTCGCGGATAATCCCGTTGGCGAAGGGCCTGCGGTAGTAGAGCTCCAGCACCGAGTTGTCGGTCAGCTCGTAGCTCGTCACCAGCCCCTCGCGCTGGCGGTCCTCGGGGATATGCGCCACCCCCAGCTCGCTGATCTGGCGGGGCGTCGCGTGGCTCACGTCATGGCCGGCCACCCGCACCGCGCCGGCCTCCTTGGCCCGCAGCCCGGTGATCGCCGCCACCAGCTCGGTCTGCCCGTTGCCCTGGACCCCGGCCACCCCCAGGATCTCGCCGGCCCGCACCTCCAGGTCCAGGCCGCCCACGGCCAGCAGGCCGCGGTCATCGCGCACCCGCAGGCCGCGCACCTCCAGCACCGTCGCGCCGGGGCGGGCCACGTCCTTATCCACCCGCAGCAGCACATCGCGGCCGACCATCATCGCCGCCAGGTTGGCCTCCGACGAGGTGGCGGGCATGGCCTCGCCGACCACCCGCCCACCGCGCAGCACGATGATCCGGTCGGCGATCTCCAGCACCTCGCGCAGCTTGTGGGTGATGAAGATGATCGACTTGCCCTGGCCCACCAGCGTGCGCATGATCCGCACCAGGTCGTCGGCCTCCTGGGGCGTCAGCACCGCCGTCGGCTCGTCGAGGATGAGGATGTCGGCGTTGCGGTAGAGCGCCTTTATGATCTCCACCCGCTGCTGTGCGCCCACCGGCAGGTCGGCGATCAGCGCGTTCGGGTCGACCTCAAGGCCGTACTGGCGCGAGATCTCGCTGATCACCATGGCGGCGCGCCGCCGGTCGAGGAAGGCCCCGCCGCGAGTGATCTCGTTGCCCAGCATCACATTCTCGGCCACCGTCATCACCGGCACTAGCTGGAAGTGCTGGTGGACCATGCCGATGCCGCGCTGGATCGACTCGTGGGGGCTGCTCGCCCGGATCGGCGCGCCGCCCACCAGGATCTCGCCCTCGTCCTGGTGGTAGAGTCCGTAGAGGATGTTCATCAGGGTGCTCTTGCCGGCGCCGTTCTCGCCGAGCAGGGCCAGCACCTCACCCTTATGCAGCTTCAGCGAAACATTGTTGTTGGCGATGACGCCGGGGAAGCGTTTGGTGATGCCGCGCGCCTCCAGCACAACCGGCCGATCCTGGGCACTGCCGCTCGTCATGCGCACCTCGTATCTGGCTTCGCTGCGGGGGGAGTGCGCCCATTGTAACAAATCTCGCGCTATGGCGCGAGTCGTGCCTCCGTAGATCCAGGGATCGTGCAACGTGCCCTGGGGCTGCGCCCCAGACCCGCTTTTTGTTGGGTTTGGGCGGTGAAGCCGCCCAAACCCAACAAAAAAAGAACGTAGGGGCGGCGAAGCCGCCCCCACACCCCCACCGGGAGGTGACGTTGCACGAGCCCTGCCCGCAGATCTGATCTGGCCGATCACGGCGCTGCGCGGGGGCCGCGCATGATCGCGGCGATCAGCGCGATCTGCCCCTCGGGCCGCTCGACGCTGTCGTTATGGCCGCCGGCAAGGGTGTACACCGCGGCGCCGGGGTAGAGGGCGCGCAGGGCGGCCCGCTCGCCGGGGCTGATCAGGCCGTCGCCCGCCGACTCGATGATCGCGACAGGGTGCGGGATGTGCGATGGGAGGGGTGCGGGGAGGGCTTCTCTCTCCTCGCCGGGACCCCTATATTTTTTATGCTGCGCCACGAGCTGATAGTTCGCATCAAAGTCGGCGGCGAGGCGAAAGCGATTCACCATTGCGTCCCGGCTCTGGGCGGCCAGCACCTCGGCGAAGTGGCCGCGCCAGAAGCGTCGGCCCTCCGACGGCCCGCGCAGGTCGGCGGCGATGCTCAGGCGCAGCAGGGCGAAGATCAGCGGCATGGGCAGGGCGCCGACCAGGGCGGCGCAGGCCCTGCTGAGCCGGGCGCGGGCCGGGCGGGGCGCGCCGCTCTGGGCCAGGATCATGCCGACGACCCGGCCGGGGTGGCGGCGCACGAGCGCCTGGGCCACAAACCCGCTG
>JBAXES010000795.1:0-2082 GCA_037140315.1 Chloroflexales bacterium | reverse complement strand
CAAACCCAACAAAAAAAAAGAACGTGGGGGCGGCGAAGCCGCCCCCACACCCCCACCGGGAGGTGCCGCGCCCGGGAGCGCTACAGCAGCCCGTTAGACATCAGGGCTAAGATAACGACCCCGGCGATGATGCGGTAGATGCCGAACGAGATAAAGCTGTTGCGCGCCACGTAGCGCAGCAGCCAGCCGATGCTCAGCCAGCCGACGATCATCGACACCACTGTGCCAAGTAGCAGCCGCCCCCAGTCGCCCGAGTGGATCTGGCCAAGGCTGCCCAGCAGATCCACCAGCGTGGCCGCGCCGAGGACCGGGATCGAGAGGTAGAACGAGAAGGCCGTGGCGGTGCGCCGGTCGAGGCCGGCGAGCAGGCCGCCGACGATCGACGAACCCGAGCGCGAGGTGCCCGGGACGAGCGAGAAGACCTGGGCCACGCCGACGCCGAGGGCCTGGCCGACGCTGATCGCGCCAAGCTCCGCGGTGCGGGCCGCGCGGCGCGGCAGCAGCTCGATCAGCAGGAAGATGATCCCGCCGACGATCAGAGTGCCCGCGATTACCAGCGGTGCACTGGGAGAGTCTGGGTTGAAGAGGCGCTCCTTAATGATCTTATGGAAGGCCAGCCCGATCACGGCAGCCGGCACAAACGCGATGGCGACAGCGATCCACAGCCGCCGCGCCGCCGCCGTGGCGGCGGGCGTTCCCCGTCCGATCACGGCGCTTGCCTGGCTGAGCAGATCGGTGATGTAGAAGCCGATCACCGCGATCACCGTGCCGATCTGGATCGCGATGTCGAACGTGCCGCCGATAGTGTTCGTAAACCCGATCAGCTTGCCGACGATCAGCAGGTGCGCAGTGGAGGAGATCGGCAGAAACTCGGTGAGCCCCTGCACAACGCCGAGGGCCACCACCTGCCACCAGGTTGGGTCGAAGGGCACGGTGACGCCAAGGCTGACCAGTAGGAGGGCACCAACCACAATCATCACCGGCATTGGCAGGCGCACGGGCGACTGGGCAGGGGGCGCGGATGTGTTCTGCATAGTGGGCGTTGAGACTCCTGAAGATACTATGGCGACTTCTCGATCATCCCGTCGGCGGCAAGCCGATCAGTCGCAGCATCCGAGCGTGGCGCGGTGATCGTTTCATCAGATTGTCATCCACGCCCCGCCTATAGGCGCCGCTGGCGCGTTCAATAGACAGTGGGAGCGGCGCAGCATATCGCAGGGCTGCGCAAACAGCGCCGCGATCACATGCCATACTCAAGGCGACGGATCAGCGCAACCGGCAGGCCGCTCTCCTTCATCTGGTGCTGAGTCGCAGTGACATCATACCCGACTCGATGGAAGCGGATGCTGCCGTTCGCGGTGTCGAGCATCGCGTAGGCCGCCCGCGGATCCTGGTCGCGGGGCTGTCCGACGCTGCCGGGGTTAATAAAGTAGCGCGTCGATCCGTTCAGCTCGAGCGTGCGCCCGGTATCGGGGAGAAATCGCTCGGCGTGCTCGCTGCCGTTACGCATGCGGAAGCCGATCTGGACGTGGGAGTGGCCGATGAAACAGACCTGGTTGGGGAAGAGCTCGAAGTTGGCGACCGCCTGCTCCGGCATGAGCAGATACTCCCAGATCGGCTCGCGCGGGCTGCCGTGGGCCACCAGGAACTGCTTATCGACGTGGATCGTCGGCGGCAGCGGATCGAGCCAGGCCCGGTTCTCATCCTTGAGCTGGCTGCCGTTCCAGATATTGGCCTTACGCGCATCCGGGTTGAAGTCGCGCAGGTCGATCTTCCCGAGGCTCGCCAGATCATGATTGCCAGTGATCGCAATCTGCGCGTGCTGGCGCATCAGCTCAACACATTCGTTTGGGCGCGGGCCATAGCCGATCGTGTCGCCCAAACACCAGAGGGAATCAAAGCTGCCCGCCACGCCAAGCACCGCCTCTAAAGCCACCAAATTCGAATGAATGTCCGAGAGAATCAGGATGCGCATATGCTCACGATCCGGTGGCTTTGACGCTACGATGGCCGAAGCCTATAATACACCTGTCCGCATCTTTGCAGGAGCCCTGAAACACTATGGTCGAGCCATCAGGCCAC
>JBAXES010000794.1:0-2083 GCA_037140315.1 Chloroflexales bacterium | reverse complement strand
GCAATTGCACTGCATCAGGATGCGGTATTTCTGTTCCCTGTTCCCTGTTCCCTGTAACCTTGTCTTAGCATATTGGCCGACTACGGGTGTGATCCATTGTAGCATCTTCTGAGCGATAATAAGGTTTCATTTTCGTTATGTTTTGGCTGTGAGTCGGTCAAGACCGGCGGGAGAGCGAAGCGCTCCCACACCCTCACCGGCTTGTTATCAGGTTTTGGCGGTGCTGCCGCCCAACACCCGCAACCGTCCCAGGCCAGCCGGGGGCCAGCGGTACAGATCGTGTATACTCTAGCTGCAACCCAGCGTACAATCTGCGATCTGCGACGTATCATCGCCCACGGGCGGGAGCCATATGATAAAGCGAGTGCTGATCCTGTCGGCCAGCGTTGGCTCGGGCCACAAATCGGCGGCGGCGGCGATCGAAGAGGTGTTCCGCTCCCAGCGCGGCGTGGAGGTGCGCAACGAGGACGCCCTGAAGCTCACCAGCCGGATCTTCCAGGTGACGGCGTCGGATGTCTACTTCGCCCTGGTGAAGGAGAACCCCTGGTTTATCAGCTGGTGGTACGACCAGAACGACGAGCCCTTTAAGAACGAGACGGGCGCGCTCCAGCTCTGGAACTCGCTGAACGCCCAGCCGCTGGCCAAGTTCGTGCTCGACTACGACCCGCACGTGACGGTCTGCACCCACTTTATGCCGGCGGGCGTGGTGGCCCAGCTGCTCAGCCAGGGCAAGCTGCGCACCACGCTGTCGATCGTCACCACCGACTACGACTTCCAGGGCATGTGGCTGAGCCGGGTGTTCAACCGCTACTTTGTGGCGATCGAGGAGACCAAAGTTCACCTGACCGAGCTCGGCGTGGCGGCGGACCGGATCACGGTCTCGGGGATCCCGGTGAGCCCAGTGTTCGGCGTGCCGGTGAACCGCGAGGCGGTGCTGGCGCGCTACCACCTGAGCGACAACCGCCCGGTGCTGCTGGTGTCGGCCGGGGCGCTCGGCGGCGGGCCGGCCCGCGATATTGTGTCCCAGATCCTGCGCATGCGCACCCCCGTGCAGACGGTGGTGATCTGCGGGCACAACCAGCTGCTGCGCCAGCAGGTGGCCACCCAGATCAGCGGCGCGGAGGATCGCTTCCGGGTGCTCGGCTTCACCAGCGAGATGGCCGACCTGATGCGGGTCGCCAGCCTGTTCATCGGCAAGCCGGGCGGGCTGAGTGCCTCGGAGTGCATGGCCGCCGGGCTGCCAATGGTGGTGATCGACCCCATCCCTGGCCAGGAGGAGCGCAACAGCGACCACCTGCTTGAGGCGGGGGCGGCGGTGCGCTGCCGCTCGCTGATGACCATGGCCTATAAGCTCGACCAGATCTTCGAGGAGCCCGGCCGCCTGGAGCGGATGCAGACCTGCGCCATGCGCCTGGGCCGCCCGGACGCCGCCCAGGTGGTGGTCGACCAGCTGCTGGGCGAACGCAGCGAGCCGCTCCAGTTCAGCAAGAAGGAGCTGCGCCAGATCATCGCGGCGGCCAGCGGCGATGTCGAGCCGCCGCCGCTGGAACCATCCGCCGGTGAACCCGGCGTGGCCCTCTACCACGACGATACGGGCATCTATATCGGCTCGATCACCCCCGCCCAGCTCCAGTTCCTGATCGACCTGCTGGAGGAGGACGAGGAGGATGACGACACCTACTTCATCGACCGACCGACGATCGGCTGGCTGGCCCAGCAGGGCGCCGACAGCGGGCTGATCCGCGTGCTCGTCCAGGCCGTCGCCGAGCGCGGCCAGTCTGAGATCCGCTGGGTGAGGTTATAAAGAGGTACGATTATGGGATCGATAGCTGATGATATGCAGGCGGGGAACGGCAGGACGGCCGCGCTGATCGGCGGCGACGTGGTGGCGCTGATGGTGTTCGCGGCGATCGGCCGGGGCAGCCACGGCGAGGCGGCCGGGCTGGGGGCGATCGGCGAGGTGGCGCAGACGGCCGCGCCCTTCGTCATCGGCTGGCTGGTGACGGCGCCCTGGGTCGGCGCCTTCCGCCCGGCGTCCACCGACGCCCCGGCGAAAATGCTGCGCACGACGGCCCTCTCCTGG
>JBAXES010000793.1:0-2085 GCA_037140315.1 Chloroflexales bacterium | reverse complement strand
CGCGGGCCACCGCGCGGGTCAGCAGCACGCCCAGGCCAAACTCGCTGAAGGTGCCGAGGTACTGGGCCACCAGCAGGGCGGCCAGGCTGTAGGTGCCCACCTCGGCCGGGGCCAGGGATCCCACCAGCACAAACAGGATGACCGTATCGAGCCCACGCACCAGCAGGCGCAGCCCGAAGGTGACGGCGCTGTTCTTAAAGATCCGCCGCGCGGCGTTCCCCGGCTCGTCTCGGTAGAAGCGCCGCCAGAGTATTGCGCCAACGGCTGTGGCCACCAGCACCCCGATCAGAATGGCAACAATGATAGAGATTCGCAATGTTATCGCTCGGTGTCAATCCATGCCCGCCGCCCATCGCTGATCAGCTCGACCGTGCCATCATTCGTCTCGTGGTAGAGTCGCGGGCTGAGCGGGCGGCGCTCGGCGTAGCTGAGCAGGGCGGGGGCGGCGGCCACGTAGGCGCTGGTGAAGATGATCGCCTGCGGGCGCAGGTCGGCCAGCAGGGGGGTGTCGAGCTCGCGCTGCCACGGGTAGGCCAGGGCGGCCAGCGGCCCGCCCGTCGCCTGCTCGGCCGCCGCGTCGCCGAGCGCGCCGCCGCCGTGGATGATCGCCCGCGTCGCCCCGTACTCGATCAGCAGCACCGCGCCGCCATCATCGCCCGGCGCGACCGCCAGCGCCCGCAGGCGCGCCCCGCCGCCCAGGTCGAGCTGCGATCCGGGGCGCAGGGCGCGCATCTGCGCCCGCAGCAGGCCGACGAGCCGCCGCCACTCGCCGGCGGTGCCGCCCGTCGCCAGCTCCGGCGGCGCGAGGGCCACGTCGGGCCGGTAGCGGGCCAGGGCCGCCACCTGCCCCGGCAGGTGCGCGCCGTCGGGCGAGGTCAGCACTACCGCAGCTAGGTCGCGCCGCCAGAACGGCATGAGCCGGCCCAGGAGCGTCGCCAGCAGGGCCGGGTCGCCCCCGCCGTCGATCAGCACAAAGCGGCCCGGGGGCGTCTGCACCAGCACCGCGTCGCCGGGCGTGGCTAAGAAGTAGACGTGCAGGCGACCGTCGGGCCGCTGCGCCCAGGCCACACCGAGCAGGGCGGTCGCCATCGCCAATAGCCAGCCCGCCGCCTTCAGCGCCGGAGCACCCATCGCGCACCTCCCTCGCGTGTCGGCATACCAGAGCATGTACCGGGGGAGAGGGGCGTATGGTGCGCCCTACGCGAGGGCGACGACCTCGATCTCGATGCGGGCGTCCTTTGGCAGGCGGGCCACCTGCACCGTCGAGCGGGCCGGCGGATCGGCGCTGAGAAACTCGGCGTAGGCCGCGTTCATTGCGGCGAAGTCGCCCATATCGGCGAGGAAGACCGTCACTTTCACCACGCTGGCCAGCGAGCTGCCGGCGGCGGCGAGGACGGCCGAGATATTGGCGAAGATCTGGCGGGTCATCGCGCCAATGTCGCCATCGATGATCTGGCCGCTGGCCGGGTCGACAGGAAGCTGGCCGGAGAGGAAGACCAGGCCGCCCGCGCGGATGGCCTGCGAGTAGGGGCCGATGGCTGCGGGCGCATCCTGGCTGCTGATCACCGTTCGCTGCATAATGTCCTCCGTATGGCATCGCATCTGGGCCGCGCCATTATAGCACCTGTGTGATAATAGGCACTAGGCATGGTTCAGGATCGACGGTTTGGGCTTTACAACCCACCAGCCCACCAGCCCGCCATAGGCCATTGTGGCGATCTGGCGGGCTGGCGGGCTGACCGCCGAACGGTCAAGTGCGTTTGAAACATGCCCTACCGCAAATGTCACGCTGTCGCCTGGACATCCGCCGCCCTATGTCACCCTGAGTATCTGATGGCCGGCGGGCCAATGGTGCCGGGAGCAACATCCCCACCCTGTCACCCCGAGCGCAGTGAGGGGTCTTCCCATCCACGAACCTGGAAGATGCCTCGCTGCGCTCGGCATGACAACCTTTGTTTCTGAGGAGCGTAGCCGGAGGACTCAGCATGACCGAAACACCCACAGCGTGCCTTTTGTGGTAGGACAAGGTCTCAGCGTACGTTACCGTTCAGGCAATTGCACTGCATCAGGATGCGATATTTCTGT
>JBAXES010000792.1:0-2086 GCA_037140315.1 Chloroflexales bacterium | reverse complement strand
CGGGTGGCTCTGCAGGGCTCGTGCAAAGTCCCTGGGGCTGCGCCCCAGACCCCGCTTTTTGTCAGGTTTGGGCGGCGAAGCCGCCCAAACCTGACAAAAAAATAACGTGGGGGCGGCGAAGCCGCCCCCACACCCCCTCCGGGAGGTGACTTTGCACCAGCCCTGGGTAACGTACGCTGAAACCTTGTCTTATCATATAAATATGTGCTACACTTGCGTGCGGCGACCCGGATGGGCGCCGCACGCACGTGTTTTATGATCAAGCTGCTGCACCTCGCCGACCTGCATATCGGCGTTGAGAACTATGGCAAGATCGACTCGGCCAGCGGCCTGCACAGCCGGCTGGTCGACTACCTCGACCGCCTCGACGAGGCGATCGCCCTCGGCCTCGACGCCGGGGTCGATCTTGTCCTGATCGCCGGCGACATCTACAAGAACCGCTCGCCCAACCCCACCCACCAGCGCGAGTTCGCCCGCCGGCTCAACCGGCTGCGCTCGGCCGGCGTGCCGGTCTTTATCCTCACCGGCAACCACGATATCTCGCCCGCGCTCGGTCGCGCCCACTCGGTCGAGATCTTCGAGGCCCTCGGCGTCGAGGGGGTGACGGTGGCCGACCGGCTGCGCCTGCACAGCATCAGCACCCGCTCCGGCCCGCTGCAGATCATCGCTCTGCCCTGGGTGACGCGCCACAGCCTGATGACCCGCGACGAGATGCGCGGGGCCTCCTTCGCTGAGATCGAGTATGAGCTGCGCCGCCGCCTGGAGCGTTTTGTGGCCGAGGCGGCCGCGCGCCTCGACCCGGCCATCCCCGCCGTGCTGGCCTTTCACGGCAGCGTCGACGGCGCGCAGATGGGCGCCGAGCGCGCGATCACCCTCGGCCAAGACCTGGTGATGGCCCGCTCTGTCCTCGCCCAGCCCGGCGTCGACTATGTGGCCATGGGCCACATCCACAAGCACCAGGCCCTCGGCACAGTGCCGCCCCTGGTCTACCCCGGCAGCATTGAGCGGGTGGACTTCGGCGAGCGCGATGAGCCCAAGGGCTGCGTGATCGTCGAGCTCGAGCGCGGCGCGGCCCGCTGGCAGTTCCACCCGCTCGCCGCCCGGCCCTTCGTCAGCATCGAGAAGGACGTGCGCGCCAGCAGCGACCCGCTGGAGCAGATCACGACCCTGATCGCCCGGCACGACCTGCGCCAGGCCGTGGTGCGCGTGGAGGTGCAGGCCACCCGCGAGCAGGCCGCCCTGCTGCGCGAGGAGCAGATCCGCGCCCGCCTGGAGGAGGCCGGGGCCTTCGTGGTCGCCGCCGTGACGATCACGGTCGAGCGCAGCTCCCGCCGGCGCTACGGGGCCGAGCCCGAGCTGATGGCGGGCATCACTCCGCGCCGCGCCCTGGAGATCTACCTGCGCAGCAAGCAGCCGCCCCTAGACCCCGGGCGCATCGCTGCCCTGCTCGCTGCGGCCGATGAGCTGAGCACAGAGGAGAAGGAGTGATGGTTGTCCTGGTCATGATCGACGGTGCCCGCCCCGACGCCCTGGGGCCGGCCGACTGCCCGAACCTGGAGGCGCTGCGCGCTCGCGGCGCCTCGACTATGTCTGCCCGCAGCGTCATGCCCTCCGTCACGCTGCCCTGCCACACCTCGATCTTTCACAGCGCCCCGCCCGAGCGCCACGGCATCACCACGAACGTCTGGACGCCCCCGGCCCGCCCGCTGGTCGGCCTGGTCGAGGCCCTGCGCGCCGCTGGTAAGCGCAGCGCCTTTGTGTATAACTGGGAGCCCCTGCGCGACATGAGCCGCCCCGAGACCTTGGCCTACGCCTACTACCGCGAGCCGGCCCTCGACCCGACCTACGACGACCCGATTGCCGCAGAGGCGGTGCGCCTGCTCGTCGGCGAGCAGTTCGACTTCGTCTTCGTCTACTTCGGCTCGGTCGATATGGCCGGCCACGGCTACGGCTGGATGTCGCCCGAGTACCTGGGCCAGCTGCATCATGTCGACGGGCTGCTCGGCGCGGTGCTGGCCGCCCTGCCCGCCGAGGCCAGCGTGATCGTCCACAGCGACCACGGCGGCCACGGGCGCACCCACGGCAC
>JBAXES010000791.1:0-2093 GCA_037140315.1 Chloroflexales bacterium | reverse complement strand
ACTACGGCTTCTGGCGCGGCCACATCACCGGCCCGAGCGTCTTCCCCGGCGAGCCGTCGCGGATCTTCCCGGACTGGGACGACCACCGCCCGTGCATCTACTACGACTACGGCGGCGGCGGCGGGCGGCCGATGGGCTGCGTGTCGGGCGGCGACAACGGGCCGGTGCCGCAGCTCTACGACCCGAGCGGCAGCGTGACCGACGCGATCTCCGGCCAGCCGGTGCTCGGGGCCAGCGTGGCCCTGTTCCGGCTGCGCGGGGCCGCGCCCGACACCCGCGCGCAGGTCCGCGACTGCCGCACGGTCGATACGCGCCAGGGCGGCGTGTGGGCCGGCGTCGCGCCGGATACCGGCGTGGCCGATCCGCCCGGCCTCCTGCCCGCCCAGATCGACCCGCCGGTCAACCCGCAGGTAACCGCCGGCGACGGGCGCTACGGCTGGAATGTGGTGAGCGGCTGCTGGTATGTGCAGGTCAGCGCGCCCGGCTACGTGACGAAGATCAGCGCGCTGGTGGGCGTGCCGCCCGAGGTGACCGACCTCAACATCGTGCTGGAGCGCGCCCAGATGGCGGCAGACCTGTATAAGGTGTACCTGCCCCTCGTGCGGCGCTAGATGTGAGGGTGTGGGAGAGCTTCGCTCTCCCACAAAAAAAACTGGTTCTGCTGCGGCACGGCTACGCCACGCCGCAGCAGAACCAGTGCAGCATGTGCCTGATGGGCACACAAAAACAAGTTTGGGGCGTAGCCCAAAAGACTCTCTACCAGAGCTTGTATGAAGCTTCCCGCTTCCCGCAAGCTCTGGTACAATCGCCTCACCGCCGAGTTGCTCAATTCATCCTTCATCCTTCATCCTTCATCCTTACTCAAGGGGGCTTCAATGCCGAACTCCGCCGATCCGCGCCTGCTCTGGACGCCGCCGCAGGCCCTTCAGGACGCGAGCAATATGCGCGCCTACATGGACTGGCTCGCCGAGCGGCGCGGGCTGTGTATGGACACCTACGACGATCTCTGGCGGTGGTCGGTCGATCATATCGAGGAGTTTTGGGCCACCCTGTGGGACTACTTCCGCATCCGGTCGTTTGCGCCCTACGATCTGGTGCTGTCGGGCCACGCTATGCCCGGCGCGCGCTGGTTTGTCGGCGCGCAGATCAACTACGCCGAGCACGTCTTTCGTAACGCCAGCGCCGACCACCCGGCTATGGTCTTTCAGTCCGAGCGTCAGCCTCTCGTTGACATAAGCTGGACCGAGCTGGAGCGCCAGGTGGCGGCAGTTGCCGCCTGCCTGCGCGGCCTGGGCGTCGTCGCCGGGGATCGGGTCGTCGGCTACGTGCCGAACACCCCGCAGGCCCTGGTGGCCTTCCTGGCCGCCGCCAGCCTGGGCGCGGTCTGGTCGAGCTGCTCGCCCGACTTCGGCAGCCCCAGCGTGATCGACCGCTTCGCACAGATCGCACCCAAGGTGCTCTTCGCCATCGACGGCTACCAGTACGGCGGTAGGCCGTTCGACCGGCGACCCGCCGTGGCCGAGCTCCAGGCCGCCCTGCCCAGCCTGGAGCGGACGATCTTCATCCCCTACCTCGACGCGGCCGCCGCGCCGACCGGCCTGCGCGAGATCACCACCTGGGCCGAGGCCCTGGCCACCCCCGGCGCGCTCCAGTTCACGCCGGTGCCGTTCGACCACCCGCTCTGGGTGCTCTACTCGTCGGGCACCACCGGCCTGCCCAAGCCGATCGTGCAGAGCCAGGGCGGCATCCTGATCCAGCACCTCAAGGAGCTGCACCTGCACCTCAATCTGAAAGCGGGCGACCGCTTCTTCTGGTTCTCCACCACCGGCTGGATGATGTGGAACCTGCTGGTGGGCGGTCTGCTGGTGGGCGCCACCGTGGTGAGCTACGACGGCAGCCCGGGCTTCCCCGACATGGGCGCGCTCTGGCGGCTGGCCGAGCAGAGCGGCACGACCTTCTTCGGCACGAGCGCAGGCTACATCACCGCGCTGATGAAGACCGAGATCGCGCCCGGCCGCGACTACGACCTGCGCAGGCTGATCGGCTTGGGCTCCACCGGCTCGCCGCTGTCGCCCGAGGGCTTCGAGTGGGTC
>JBAXES010000790.1:0-2097 GCA_037140315.1 Chloroflexales bacterium | reverse complement strand
TCTATTGTACGGAACCCTGCTCGCCTGAGTGTCTAGATTCTTGGGTCCACTATATAGAGTGGGTGATGGGGATGAGTGACGGTCACCGATTCCGAAGTGGGATGGGAAGACGGGGTAGTGGACTCGGGGGATGCCGACCTGGACAGACAAGCTCGTGCAAGAGGTGCTGCGCTCCATTCTGGAGGCGTACTTCGAGCCGCAGTTCTGCGCGTCCTCCCACGGCTTCCGCCCACATCGGGGGTGCCACACGGCGCTTACCGAGATCCAGCGCACCTGGAAGGGCACGCGGTGGTACATCGAGGGCGACATCGCGCAGTATTTCGACACCATCAATCACGACGTACTCTTGCGAACACTGCACGAGCGCATCCACGATGGCAGGTTCTTGCGGCTCATTCGTGAGCTGCTGACCGCGGGGTATCTGGACGACTGGCAGCATCATCACACCCTGAGCGGCACGCCCCAGGGCGGCGTGCTTTCCCCGCTGCTGTCGAACATCTACCTGCACCAGTTTGACCAGTGGGTCGAGACGGTTCTCATCCCAGCATACACACGCGGCGACCGACGGAAAGCCAACCCAGCCTACACCGAGGCGACCTCGCGGATTGCGCAGTTTCGGCGCATGGGTCAGCACGCAGCGGCCTCCACGCTCACGAAAGAGCGACGCGCCCTGCCGTCGAATGACACCAGCGACCCAGACTACCGACGGCTGCACTACATCCGCTACGCCGACGACTTTCTGCTCGGATTTGCCGGCCCGAAGGCGGAAGCCGAGGCGATCAAGGGTGAACTCAAGGCCTGGCTCCAGGACAACCTGTCGCTGAGCCTGTCCGAGGAGAAAACCTTGATCACCCACGCCACGACGGAGTTGGCGCGGTTTCTTGGCTATGACATCGCCAACGGGCACCGCGACCACCACCTGAAGCAGAAGCGGCGCACCATCAATGGCGTGGTGACGCTGCGCATTCCAGCCACGGTGGTCGATGCGAAATGCGCCCGCTATATGCGGGACGGAAAGCCGATCCATCGCACGGAACTCCTGAAGGAAAGCGATTACGCAATCATCCAGCAATACCAACAGGAATACCGAGGCGTGGTGCAGTACTACCTGCTCGCCCACAACGTGGCCTGGCTCAACCGGCTGCATTGGGTGATGAAGGGGTCGCTGCTGAAGACGCTGGCCGCGAAACATCAACTCAGCGTGATGCAGGCGCGGCGGCGGTACGCAGTCAAGATCCAAAGCCAGACCGGGCGGTATCTCGCCGGTTTGGAGGTGCGGGTCGAGCGCGAGGGCAAGAAGCCCTTGATTGCACAGTTCGGCGGCATTTCGCTCACGCGGCAACCGCGTGCAGCCCTGAACGACCAGCCCTTCGCGTACAAGGGCGGGCACTCCGAGCTGCTTCGGCGGCTGGAGGCCGACACCTGCGAGCTATGCGGGTCACAAGCGCACATCGAGGTGCATCACATCCGCAAGCTGGCAGACCTGTACAAGAAGGGGCGGAAGCCCCCGGCGCCGTGGGTGGTGCGCATGGCGAAGATCAAGCGCAAGACCCTGGTGGTGTGCCGGGCCTGCCATCGGGCTATCCATGCGGGTAGACCGACCAAACGCGATGCTTCGGAATAAGTCACTGGAGAGCCGTGTGCATCGAAAGGTGCAAGCACGGTTCGGAGGGGGGCCGACGGAAAAGGAGCAGCGATGCCACCTCGTCGGCGGCCTACCCTACTATAAAGATCTGACCAAGATGCTGCTGAACCTGACGCTGGAGGCCCCCGGCGGCCCGCCGCGCTCCAGCCAAGCCCTGCTGGAAGGCATGGTACTCTCCCGCCTGCGCCAGCGCTACGCCGGACGGCCTGAGGTGGACGAGATCGACGGGCTGCGCGCCCGCGACGCGGCGGCGGCCTACAACCGCTACCGCGCCTTCTTCAAGGCCCTGGGCAGCGGCCTCGATGGGGCCGAGGACTCCGCCAGCTGGAGCTTCGACACGGTTGACGCGGGCTATATCCTGCTCGACGGGCTGAGCCTGAAGGATCAGACCGCCTCATTCGGGCGCTACCTGATCGAGGACTTCGCGCACTACGCCGCCCGCCGCAAGCCCG
>JBAXES010000789.1:0-2099 GCA_037140315.1 Chloroflexales bacterium | reverse complement strand
GGTGAGCTTTGTGCTGGCCCTCGGCGCGCTGATCGTGGCGCGCCGCGCCGGTGGCGCTGGCAGGCCTGCCGCCCAGGCGCTGGAACTGCCGGCCCTCGCGCCGACCCCGTAGCCTGTGTCGCCCAACGACCGATGATGGCAGCACGAGGAGGTGCGTCGTCATCGGGTACGGTCGGTATGTCATCGTAGCTACCGTGGCAACCTGGCATCTGATGATGAGAGAAACGGGCGCTCACACCATGCGCTTTGTCGAACGTCACCCGTACTGGTTCGTGGCAATCCTGGAAATCATCGTCATTGTCGTGTATCTAATGGCCGGCACCATCGCGGCTGTCGCGCATCTCTCCAATCAGGCCATTACTGGTATGGCTAATAGTACCCTGAGCGTGCTTGTCGTCGGTGCCCTCAGCGCGCTGGGATGGTGGCGGGCGGTCGGCTTCACGCGACCTGCGCAACCCCATCACCTGTTCTTTTTTCTGCCGCTCTTCCTCCCCGTCCTGATCAATCTCGGCGTGGGCCTGAACATACCGAGCCCGACTCGCTGCGTGGAATTGCTCGCCATCGCGTGCTTGATTGGCTTCGCCGAAGAGGCCATCTTTCGCGGGCTGATGCTCAACGCGCTGAAGGCACGCGGACATTGGCAGGCGACCGTGATCACCGCGCTCCTGTTTGGCCTGTCCCACGCGCTGAATCTGCTCTCAGGCAAGAGTGGTACCGCTATCCTGATACAGATCGCCTATGCCCTGGCCATCGGTTTTGCCTTTGCGGCACTGGTGCTCAAGAACGGCATCCTGTGGCCGCTGGTCATCGCACATACGCTGATCGACTTCACCGGCTTTATCGGAGGGCCTGCTATTCCAGCTGCATGGAATGCCATCGCTGGCGTCGCGCTCACATGTATGTTCATGTGGTATGGCCTATACATCATGCGGCAGAAAGGCGCTGAGCCGATACTGCGCGCAGATGAGCGGGTCGCCAGGTCACTCCATTGAACCAGCCGGTATTGAAAGAGGCTCACGATGTGGAAGATCGTTCTCCGGATCACCCTTGGGTTAGCGGCCACGACTGCCGCCGCCCTCGCCTACGGATCGTATCGCTGGCAGTCCGAAACTAACCAGATGCACGCCCGGCTCGATGCGGGCCGCCTACCCATTGGGCCAACGATTTATCATACAAGTGAGCTGATCGGCCTGCCGGCACCGGTGCAGCGCTACGTTCGCGCCGCCCTGACTGACGGCCAGCCCATGATCGCGGCCGTCACACTGGAGCACACCGGCACCTTCAACATGAGCCTGACGACTGACCAGTGGAAGCCGTTCACCTCGACCCAGCGCGTGATCACCCAGCGGCCGGGCTTTGACTGGGAGGCGCGCATCGCGCTGCTGCCCGGCCTGCCGGTGCGCGTCCACGACGCCTACATCGCCGGGGAGGGCATGCTGCACGCATCGCTGTTCGGCCTGGTGTCGGTGGCGAATATGCGCGGCACGCCGGAGGCAGCCCAGGGCGAGCTGCTGCGCTGGTTTGCCGAGACCGCCTGGTACCCGACGGCGCTGCTGCCCAGCCAGGGCGTGCGCTGGACGGCAGTTGACGACACCTCGGCCACCGCGATGCAGGACGGCGACACGAGCGTGACGCTGCTCTTCCGCTTCCACGCCGACGGCCTGATCGACTCCATGCGCGCCGAGGCGCGTGGGGCGCTGATTGACGGCGTGAATGTCCCAACGCCGTGGGAGGGCCGCTGGAGCCGCTACGAGCTGCGCGACGGGATGCGCGTCCCAATCGAGGGCGAGGTGGCGTGGATGCTCCCGGCGGGGCCGTGGCCCTACTGGCGCGGCCGCATCACCAGCATCGCCTATGAGTTCGCGCCATGACCAACCCTACCGAATCACACGGAGCAAGCCACTCTCGCCGTCTGTCGCGCGGATGTGATAGCGGCGCGCGACTTCTATGCGGGCAATGGCGCGGGCGATGATGGCGATGACAGTGGCGTGTCATGAGAATCAATAGCGGAATTACTTGCTCAAGGGTGTCAGTACATTGTAGAAAGTTCGAATGCGCTCAACGCCTTCAGAGAGGCATAAACAAAAACTTTTTACACT
>JBAXES010000788.1:0-2101 GCA_037140315.1 Chloroflexales bacterium | reverse complement strand
CCTTCAACAGCTCGGCCCCGGTGATGTACTACGACCGCAACGCCTTCAAGGAGGTTGGCCTCGACCCCGACAAGAAGATCTGGACCTATGACGAGCTGCTGGACGCCGCCACGAAGCTGACGACGAAGGACGCCAGCGGCAAAGTCCTGCGCAGCGGGGCCGTCTTCACGCTGTACAGCTGGATCTTCGAGCAGGAGTTGGCCACCCAGGGCGCGCTGTTCGCCGACCCCAACAATGGCCGCGAGACCCGAGCCAGCAAGCTCATCTTCAACAACGACGCCGGGGTGAAGTGGCTGAGCTTCCTCAAGCAGCTGGTCGATGCCGGGGTCGCAACCAATGTCGGACGCGACAGCGGCACCACCAACGGCGCGGTGCGCGACGCGGCCTTCATCAAGGGCGAGGCGGCGATCACCTTCAATAGCATCGCGGCGCTGCGCGGCTATATCAACAATACGAAGAAGGACGGCAAGGTCGACGTGGGCGTCGCCTACCTGCCCCGGCCCGCCGGCGCCAAGGGCGGCGTGATCATCGGCGGCGCGTCACTGTGGATCACCGACCAGGGCACGCCCGAGCAGCAGGCCGGGGCCTGGGACTTTGTGAAGTGGACCTCGAACCCCGAGGTGCAGGCGACGTGGTCGTCGAGCACGGGCTACTACCCGATCCGCAAGGCCGCCTACGATGTGCAGGAGATGAAGGACACGCTGGCGAAGTACCCGCAGTTCAGCGTGGCCGTCGAGCAGCTCCGGGCGACCGCGCCCAGCTTCCCGACGCAGGGTGCCGTGTTCGGCACCTTCCTACAGACCCGCCTGGCGATCGAGGCGGCGATGGAGCAGTTCATCAGCGGAAGCGCTCCCGACGCCAAGGCGGCGCTGGACGATGCGGCGAGCAAGGCGAATGACACGCTGACCGAGTACAACTCGACCCAGCAGTAGTCGTTACTGGAGCGGCTGCTGATGGGTGGCCAGTAAATGCACGTAGCCCGCGCCTAAGGCGCGGGCTACGTTTTTATAGTTTGGACAAGGTTTCAGCGTACGTTACCGTTCAGGCAATTGCACTGCATCAGGATGCGGTATTTCTGTTCCCTGTTCCCTGTTCCCTGTAACCTTGTCTTGCGCATACCATCGTGCGGCTGCGGGAACAGAGGGGCTGGCGAGCGGCGCATGAAGGGAGCATTGGTGATCACGGCGGCAATCGCAGGCACATTGGTGTTATACTATTCTTAATCGGCGCTTAACATGCGTTTGATGATCGCCATCTGTAACCCTGAATGTGTCTACCGCCATGATCACGCGCCGCCTCGCCGACATCAGCGGGCCGTTCTTCGACCCGCGCAAACCCTTCCGCAACTGGTCGGCGTTCCCCTACGCCCAGATCGATCTGGCGGCCCCGCCCTACCTGGACGCGGCGCAGCTCGCCTGGGGCCTGGAGCGCGCACAGGCGCACCTCCGCGCGCTGCACGCCCAGGGCTACACCGGGATCGTGGTCGATAACCTGGCCCACCTGGTGGCCTTCGATGGCCCCGGCGAGGTAATCTACGCCGACGAGAGTCCCGCGCGGCTGCGCGCGCTGGCCTACCGGGCCGCCTTCGGCGCGCTGTTCGAGCTGGCCGAGTCCCTCGGCATGGAGGTCTTCGTCACCACCGATATGCAGTGGAGCACGCCCGAGCTGCGGCGGGCGGCCGGCCCGCTTGACGCGGCGAACCCCCGGCTCGCCGCGCTCAACCGGCGCGCGCTGGCCGAGCTCTTCCGCACCATGCCCCAGGTGCGCGGGCTGGTCGTGCGCGTCGGCGAGGCCGGCGGTGCCCACAACCAGGGCGACGCCTCCGCCGGCCACATGATCTACACCACGCCCGCCGCGCTGCGGGATCTTATCCGGACCCTGCTGCCCACCTGCGAGGCGCAGGGCCGGCTGCTGATCATGCGCACCTGGAGCGTCGGCATCGGCGACCTGGGCGACCTGATCTGCTCGCCCGCGCGCTACGCCGCGACCTTCGGCGGCCTCAGCTCGCCCGCGCTGCTGGTCTCCGTCAAGCACGGGCCGGCCGACTTCTTCCGCATGCTGCCGCCCAACCCGACCCTGGGCCTGCCCGGCCCGCGCCAGA
>JBAXES010000787.1:0-2102 GCA_037140315.1 Chloroflexales bacterium | reverse complement strand
CAGCGATGATCAGGGCGACGGCGGCGGCCGCCGCCGTCGCCCTGATCATCGCTGGACGACCAACGTAGAGCAAATGGAGCGTGGCGTGAGCACGGATGCGATCGAGATCGAGGATCTGTCGAAGTCGTACGGCAACACCCAGGTGCTCTGCGGCCTCAGCCTGCGCGTGCCCACCGGCGAGGTGTACGGACTCCTCGGGCCAAATGGCGCGGGCAAGTCGACCCTGCTGCACCTGCTACTCGGGTTCCTCAAGCCCTCGTCAGGCAGCATGCGCGTGCTCGGCAGCAGCAGCCCCGACAAGGTGCGCGCGCAGATCGGCTACATCCCCGAGCGTCAGCGCTACCATACCCGCTACACCGCCCGCGAGTACCTGCGCTTCATCGGCGAGTTCAGCGGGCTGGGCGGCACCGACCTCGCAGAGCGGGTGGATGCGGAGCTACGCACCGTCGGCCTAGCGGATGACGCCGACCGGTCGATGGGGGTCTTCTCGAAGGGGATGATCCAGCGGGTTGGCGTGGCCCAGGCTCTGCTCTGCGATCCCGCCCTGCTGCTGATCGATGAGCCCACCAGCGGGCTCGACCCGGTCGGGCAGCGCGAGGTGCTCGACCTGCTGGCAACCCTGCGCGACCGCGGGCACACGGTGTTCCTCTGCACCCATTACCTGCACGAGATCGAGCAGCTCTGCGACCGGGTTGGCGTGCTCGCCGGCGGGAAGCTGGCGGTCGAGACAACCGTGCGCGACCTGCGGGCACCCGGCGGAAGCGCCGTGATCGAGGTCGATATGATCGGCACGGAGCTGCGCGGGAGCCTGGAGGCGCTGGGGCGCGGGGTGAGCTGCGACCTGCGCACGGTGCGGATCCGCCAGAACACGCCGCAGCTCCAGGCCATGGTGCTGCGCCAGCTGCTCGACGCCGGGGTGGCGATTATCTCGCTGGAGCCGATGGAGAGTCCCCTTGAGCAGCTCTACTCCCAGACGGTGCGGGCCGGCGCAGCGCTCAAGCAGCCCGCCCCTCCGACCGACTACCTCGACCGCCCATCGGCAATCCCGCCCGTGCCCCCGGAGGCCCTGACCCCGCCCGCCGCGCGACACATTGCCGAGGGCGACACCTTGCTCAACGAGCTGCTGCGGCGAGGCAGTGATCATGAGCCTAACCGGGGGCCGGGGGCCGGGGGCCGACGGGAGCCGGAGGCCGGGGACCAACAATAGGTTCAGTATGAGAGAGAGGGCGTATGCGCACCCTACGGTTCACCGGGTTCACCCTGCTCGAGTACATCCGCTCCGGGCGGGTCGCCCTTGAGATTATCGCCACCCTGGTGGTCTACTTCATCTTCCTGCGGCGGATCGGCCTGAGGATGAACGCCGAGTACTTCTTCAGTGTCACCGGGATCTACACGCCGGCGCTCACCCTCTACACCACGGCGGCATTCATCGGCATCGGCGACCGGCCCCAGGGCTACGTGCTGCTCTCACGCGGGGTGAGCCGGGCGAACTACCTGCTGGGCATCTTCTTCAGCGCCCTGGTGATCGTGGCCGGTGCCTACGGGCTGCTCTCGATCATGGCCGCGCTGTTCAACCGCCCGCCGGACCTCGATCTGGTGGGGTGGCTCATGGGCACCGTGCCGCTGCTGCTGAATGTCGGGCTGCTGTCCGCCCTGATGATCATGCTCTCGCCGCTGGTCTTCGCCACTGGCTGGCGGCTCTTTGTGCTGGGGCTGATCGCCCTGGCCTTCTCTAGCAACTTTATCGGCGGCACGCTCCTAGAGTCGCTGCCCGAGTCGGCGCGGACCTACCTGCGGGCGGCCCAGGCGCTGCTCGGCGGCCCGCTCGTGCCGGCCTTCTACGGCTTCCAGCTGGCCGTCACCCGCGACTACACCGACCCCACGGCGGTGGTGAACCTCGTGGCCCAGGCATCGCTGCTGATCTCGCTCCTCGGTCTGGCGATCTACTCCTTCTCACGCAGGGATCTGATCTTCAGCCACCAGTAGGGGCGCGTCGCGACGCGCCCCTACTGGTGGCTGGTAGGGCTACCGCCCTGAAGCCCGATACATATAGGTTGCGCAAAATCGCCAGCTTCGCTGGCGATTTTGCGCAACCTATATGT
>JBAXES010000786.1:0-2110 GCA_037140315.1 Chloroflexales bacterium | reverse complement strand
CCGCCGTCGCGGCGGAGGTCACGCCGGTGTTGGCGGCGGGGGCCGCCGTGGGCGCGGCCGCGACGCCAATGTTGGGGGCGGTGGTGGCTGCGGGCGCGCTGGCCGGCGCGCCGCCGCAGGCGCTCAGCAGCGTGGCCAGCAGGGCGATCAGGGCAAGCGGGAGCCGGCGAATCATGCGGGGCATGTCCGTACCCTCCTTGGGGAATCTGTCTCGGTGGCTGGGGGTTCGCCGCGCCGCCCAGTCCATCGGCGCGGCTATAGGGGAGACGCCTGCGGGGCGGGGTTAGTTCCCGCGCCGGCGGGCGATCACGGCCAGGGCGGCGTAGAGCGCCACGTAGGCCACGGCCGCGCCGACGATGCCCGCCCCGACGGCGGCGACGCCGGCCGCGGCGACCAGGCGGCCGATCAGCCAGGGCAGCGCGGCCCCGCCGAGCATGGCCCCAGCCATCTGTATGCCGATGGTGTTGTCGGCGTGCTCGCGGCCGACCCGCTCGGCGGTGGTGGCGATCAGCAGCGGGAAGATCGGGGCGAGCGCGAAGCCCATGGTCACGAGCCCCGCCGCGTCGGCGAGGTAGCCGGCGCCGAGCGCGATCAGCAGGGCGCCGGCGAGCGCCCCGGCGGCGGCGGCCCACAGGATGTGGCGCGGGGCGACCCGGCCGGCCACGAAGCCCATCAGGATGCGCCCGGCGGTCAGGCTGCCCCAGTAGGCACTCACCCACTGCCCGGCGAGCACCGTGGGCACCCCGCGCCCGAGGGTGAACAGGCTGAAGCTCCACTGGCCGACGCTTACCTCCAGCCCGGTGTAGAGCAGGAAGACCGCGCCGCTCAGCCAGACGACCGGCATGCCGATGGTGGCGCGCAGGCTGGTGTGGCTCCGCCCTAGGTCGGGAGCGGCGGCGGCCGGCCCGCCCCCCCAGCGCCGGCGGGTGAGGGCGAACCCAGCCGCTAGGGTGAGCTGGACGCCGCCCACGATGGCGTAGCCGAGCTGCCAGGGCCGCCCCGCGCCCAGGACGGCGGTCATGATCGCCGGGCCGAGGGTGGCACCGACGCCGTAGCAGGCGTGCAGCCAGCTGACCACGCGCGGGCTGGTGTGGGCGGCGGCGTAGGCGTTCAGCCCGGCGTCGATGGCCCCGCCGCCGGCGCCCAGGGCCGCCGCCGCGATCAGCAGCAGCCCCCAGCTCGGCAGCCCGGCGAAGCCCAGCAGGCTCAGGGCCGTGATCGCGCCGCAGACGGCCAGGAGCATGCCCACGCCCAGGCGGGCCAGGATGCGGCCGCTGAGCACGCTCACGATCAGGTAGCCGACCGAGAAGGGCGCTAGCAGGTAGCCCAGATCGCCCAGCCCGACCCCGCGCGCCCTGGCGATCGAGGGCCACGCCACGCCGAGCAGCCCGTCGGGCAGGCCGAGGCTGATGAAGCCGATAAACATCAGGCCAATGATCAGGCGGCGGTCGCGGGCCGCCCGGCGCTCGGTGGACAGAGGGGGCATGCTATTCCTTGTTGCCGCAGGTGCAATGGGGGGCCGGCTGGCATTCTACCGCATCTTCCCGGCGGCGGCGTGCTATACTGGCGTCGCCAGCGGGGTGGTGGCCGTGTGCCCCCAGTGATAGCCATATGCTTAGACAAGGGAACAGGGAACAGGGAACAGGGAACAGGGAGCAGAAATACCGCGTCCTGATGCAGTGCAATTGCCTGAACCGTAACGTACGCTGAAACCTTATACCACGAGGAGGCGGCTATGGAGCTGAGCGAGCTAAAGGCGGCGGCGCGGCGGGAGATCGACCAGCTGGCGGGGTTGCTGATCGAGACGAGCGACTGGATGGCCGACAACCCGGAGATCGGCCTTCAGGAGCACCAGGCCTCGGCGCGCCTGTGCGACATCCTGGGCGAGTTCGGGGCCGACGTCGAGCGCGGCATCGCCGGCATGCCCACCGCCTTCGCCGCGCGCCTGCCCGGCGGCAAGCCCGGCCCACAGGTGGCGATCATCGCCGAGTACGACGCCCTGCCCGAGGTGGGCCACGGCTGCGGGCACAACATCATCGCCACAGCGGCCCTGGGCGCCAGCCTGGCCCTGGCCCGGATTGGCGCACACCTGCCCGGCTCCGTGACGATG
>JBAXES010000785.1:0-2113 GCA_037140315.1 Chloroflexales bacterium | reverse complement strand
GGTAGAAGCCGCCCACCTGGGCCGCGAAGTCGTCGGGGGCCAGGGGCGCGGGCGCGGTGCCCAGCGCGCCGGGGACGGCCGGCAGCGCCCGGTAGATCTGGAAGGGCAGGGTCAGCCGCGAGACGTTGCGCGGCTTCTGGTCGGTGAGCTGCTCAAACTCGGGGATGTCGAGGGTGAATCCGCCGGCCGGCTCCAGCCGGTAGCCGGGCAGGGCGAAGCTGCCCCCGCTGGCGCTCAGCAGCAGGTAGACCTGGCGGCCCTGCGCCTGCCAGCGGGCCACCTCGGCGGCCAGGTCGGCGGCGTAGGCCCCCGGGCGGCTGCTCTTCACCGTGAAGGCGTCCAGGCCGTAGGCGAAGCGCAGGGGCGTGGCCACCAGGTCGGGCACATCGCGGGCCTCGGCCCAGATCGGGCCGCCGCCGCGCATCAGCAGCACGTCGCGCCCCGGCGCAAACTGGGCCGCCGCCGCGTCGAGCTGGGCCAGCGCCCCGGCGTACTCCACGTGGCGGTAGATCGGCTGGTTCGTCACCACGAAGAATGCCACCAGCAGCCCGGCGAGCCCCGCGGCCATAAGCGGCGACCAGCGACGGCTGACCACCGACCAGATACGGCGGCCTGTTCCCTGTTCCCTGTTCCCTGCTCCCTGCCGCGCGAGCGCAGCCAGCGCGTAGCCTATCCCCAGGCTGAAGGCCGGGTAGGTGATCGGCACAAAGCGGCGCAGGATGTAGATGTAGGTCTGGTCGGAGGTGCCGTAGGTCTGGCGGACGAAGAAGAAGGTGCCGACGAAGGCCACGGCCAGGAAGAGCCAGGAGGCGCGGGTGAGGCCGCGGCGCCACCAGAGGGCGTAGCCAGCGATGCCGAGCAGCACGCCCAGGGGCGAGAGATACCAGCCGACGCGCACGAGGTTCGCCAGGGGGATCTGGTACTTGGCGTTGATCGGCGCGGGCGCGGAGGTCAGCGTGGCCGGGTTGACCATCAGCTGCTGCCACCAGCTCATGTTGGCGTACTCGTTGTACCAGAGATCGACGGGCAGGCTGATGGGCGCGCCGACATAGCCCTGGAGCCGCAGCCAGTTTGTGGTCTGGTTCGAGAGCGGGCCGCGCCAGGGGCCGCGCTCGGCGGAGAGGCGCGCGCGCTGGGCCTGGGTGGCCGCCAGGTCGGGCTGGGCGAACCAGTAGGGGCCGGGCCGCAGCGCCACGCCGGCCATGTTGCGCGCCTCGTCTGCGGTCATGCGGCCGGCGCGCACGTCGCCCGCCACCACCGCCGGGTCGCGGGTGAGCGGGTCGCTCCAGCCGCCGCGCGTGTTGAGCAGCAGGTCGGCGTCGATGATCGCGGGGCGCACCAGGTAGGCGTAGCCGGCGATCAGCAGCGTCGCCCCTGCGACAGTGCGCAGCAGGAGCGTGCGCCGGGCGGCGAGGGCCGCCTCGAAGCGGCCCAGCAGGCCTGCGCGCCAGCGGATGAGGGCCAGCCCGCCGGCGGCCGCGGCCAGGGCGCCAAGCTCAAGGGCCAGGCGCGCGGGCCGGGCCAGGGCGCTGTGGGCCAGATAGTCGGCGCGCAGCGCGTCGGTGAGGAAGGGCAGGCTGAGCAGCGAGATGACCGCCCAGTCCATGAGCCGGTCGTGGCCGGTGTCGAAGAGGTAGGCCCGCGCGATCAGGGCCAGGTGCAGCCCGGCGTGGAGCAGCATCGCGCCCATGCCGAGGGCCATCAGCGTCTGCGGGCGGCCCCAGCGCCGGCTGAGCCAGCAGTAGATCAGGTAGGCCAGCACCGGCCCGAGCAGGAAGAAGTCCAGCCGGGCCAGGGCCACCTGGCCGATCGCCACCCCCGCCATGAGCGCCGGTAGGGCCGAGGCAGCTGGCCGTAGGCCAGGTCCCTCGGCCCCCTCCATCTCCATCTTCGCGAAGAAGTACAGCCCGGCCCAGATCAGGAACTGGGCGGTGGTCTCGGCGGTGGAGTAGCGGGCGAACCAGACCTGGGCGCCGTTGAGTGCCAGGAAGAGGAAGGCCAGCCCGCCGACCCACGGCCCGGCCAGGCGGCGCCCGAGCATGCCCACGCTCCAGGCGCCGAGCACGGCGAGCAGGCCGACGTGGGCCGGGTGGTGCCCCAGGGGCTGCACCTG
>JBAXES010000784.1:0-2116 GCA_037140315.1 Chloroflexales bacterium | reverse complement strand
CTGGCTGGCGGCGACCTGGGTGCTAGCCTCGACGGCAGGCCGATCCCACTGTGGCCAGCCAGGCGCAGGGTGGCCCCGGCGTCGGCGAGGATGGCTGTCCACAGTGGGATCGGCCTGCCGTCGAGGCTAGCACCCAGGTCGCCGCCAGCCAGGGCGATGATCGCGGGGCGGCCCAGGCGCAGGGCGGCCCCGCCGGCGGTGATCTCAACCCCGGCGGCGGAGGGCGGGTTGCCCACCAGCTGGTTTGCCACCGCCAGGGCGAAGGCATCGAGGGCCCCGCCGGGCGAGACCCCGTAGCGCCGCGCGTCCGGCCGCCCGAGGTCTTGCACGGTCATCAGGGGGCCAGCGGCGATCACTTCGATCACAAAGCTCCGTCATAGCACGCCGATCACGCCGCGCCGATCAGGTCTGCAGCGATCACCCCCGATGCGAGCACGCCGGGCACGCCCGCGCCGGGGTGGGTGCCCGCGCCCACGAAGTAGAGGTTGTCGAACTCCTCCGAGCGGTTGTGCGGGCGGAACCAGGCCGACTGGGTCAGCAGGGGCTGGATGGCGAAGGACGCGCCCAGGTAGGCGTTCTGCTGCTGCGCGAAGTGGCGTGGGTCGACCATCGACTCGACCACGATGTTGCGGCTGAGGTCGGGCATGTAGCGATCCTCAAGGAACTCGATGATCGCGTCGCGGTAGGGCTTGGCCTGGCGCTGCCAGTTGATCTTCGCGCCCAGGTGCGGCACCGGCGAGAGCACGTAGAACGACTCGCCGCCGGCCGGGGCGAAGGAGCGATCCTCGATCGATGGGATGTGCAGGTAGAGCGAGAAGTCCTTGGCCAGGCTCTTGCCGTGGAAGATGTCGGACAGCAGCCCCTTGTAGCGCTCGCCGAAGATGATGTTGTGGCGCAGCAGCCGCCCGTCGTTGTAGCGCCGCTTCGTGCCGACGTAGATCACCACCAGCGACATGCTGTGCTTCATGCCCTTCAGCTTGCCGTCGGTGTAGACCTTGCGGTGCTTCGCTGCGATCAGCTTGTTGTAGGTGTAGGCCGTGTCGGCGTTCGAGACCACGATGTCGGCACGGTTCAGCGTGCCGTCGGCCATGCGCACGCCCACCACGCGCCGCTTCTCCACCACGATCTCGCTCACCGGCGCGTTCAGGTGCAGCTTGCCGCCGATGTCCTTGAACAGCTTGGCCATCGCCGCGATGATCGCCCCGGTGCCGCCCACCGCGTAGTGGACGCCCCACTCGCGCTCTAGGTAGTGGACCATCGCGTAGATCGAGGAGGCGTTGAAGGGGTTGCCGCCGATGAACAGCGGGTGGAACGAGAAGCAGCGTCGCATGAAGTCATCTTTGATGAACTGCGACACATAGGCGTAGGTGCTGATGTATGACTTCAGCTTGATCAGGTCGGGCGCGACCTTCAGCATATCGAAGAAGCTCAGGAAGGGCGTGTCGATCATCCCGAAGCCCTTCTCGAAGATCGGCTTCGTGCTCGTGATGAAGCGCCGGTAGCCCTCCACATCGGGCGGGCTGAAGCGTCGGATCTCCGCCTCCATGGCCTCCGTGTCGCCCGAGTAATCCATGTGGCGCCCCTCGGCGTTGAACAGCCGGTAGTAGGGATCGCAGGGCTTCAGCTCGAAGTAGTCCTCGCGGCGGCGCCCGGCGGCCTGCCACAGATCGTTGAACATGAACGGCGCGGTGATCACCGTCGGGCCCGAGTCGAAACGGTAGCCGCCTTGCTCGATCACATACGCCTTGCCGCCCGGCTTGTCGGCCTTCTCGTAAAGATCAACCTGGTGGCCTTTCGCCGCCAGGCGGATAGCGGCGCTCAGCCCGCCGAACCCGGCGCCGATGATAATAATGTGCTTCTGCATAGCTCTTTCTACATAACCAAGGGGATCATGACGAATGTAGACGCCGCTCCCCCCGCGACACCCATCAGTATTCTAACGCATGCGCCAGATCTGCGATCAGGTCGTCGGGGTGCTCCAGGCCGACCGAGAGCCGCAGCAGGTTCGGCGGAGTCCTGCTCTCCGGCCCCTCCACCGAGGCCCGGTGCTCGATCAGGCTCTCGGTGCCGCCCAGGCTGGTCGCCCGCGCGAAGATCTGCACCCGCGCCGCCACAC
>JBAXES010000783.1:0-2117 GCA_037140315.1 Chloroflexales bacterium | reverse complement strand
GCCCTCGCCCTCGCCCTCGCCCTCGCCCACGGCGGACTGCACCGACGGGCGGCTCCACGGCGGGTTCGGCCAGCTCTACCGCGACAACGTCGGGGTGCGCAGCCGGCTGGGCTGCCCGAAAGATATCGAGCGGACTGGCGCAAGCTCCGAGCAGTTCTTCAAGGGCGGGACGATGTTCTACTGGGGGCTCAACCCGACCGGCCTGCGCGACAGCATCGTCATCTTCTATGGGCTTAATAGCGGCACCTATGGTATCGTGAGCGCAGACGAGTCGGCCGCCTTCCCCGAGCCGCCGCCGAACAGCGACCCGGACGCCCCCGCACATGGCTTCGGCCGGGTCTACTACGGCAAGGCCGGGGTCGCCGAGGCCCTAGGCGCGTGGACCAGCCCGGAGATCGAGCTGAAGGGGAGCAGCCTGGGCGTGATCCAGTTCTTCGACGGCGGCACGATGATCTACACCCCGACCTACCAGCAGCCGGGGGCCAGCGAGCAGACGATCTTTGTACTCTATGCAGACGGGGCATTTGAACGGTATAATGATCAGCCTGCTGGATAGCCCCGTGACGCATCGCCTAACAGCGACCGACGACGACCATACAGAGCAGACACCGCTATGACAGAGGTTGCCCAACGGAGAAACGCGGCGCCGCCAGGGATGACGCTCTTGCCGCTAAAGTTCGCCCCGCCGCCCGCCCGCAGCGAGGCGCTGCTACGCCCAGATCTCCAGGCGCTGCTGGCCGAGGTGCGCCTGCGGCCGGCGACTCTGGTCACGGCACCGGCCGGCTACGGCAAGACAACCCTGCTCACCCAGTGGGTCGCCGAGCTGAGCCGCACCGGGGCGGCTGTGTGCTGGCTCGGGCTCGACGCGGGCGACAGCGCCCCCGCGCTGCTCCTGGCCTACCTGATCAACGTCTTCCAGCACCACCTGCCCGATGAGGGCGAGCAGGCGTGGCGCATCCTGCAGAGCACGGCCGACCTGCAGCGTGACTGGCCGCTGGTGGCCGGAGCCCTGCTCAGCGAGCTCCAGAGCGAGCTGAACACGCCGACCTTCCTGATCATCGACGACTTCCACCTGATCGCCGACGGCCCGATCACCGGCACGCTCCTCGGCTACCTGCTGCGCACCGCACCACCGACCCTGCATATTGTGGTGGCCTCGCGCCGACCGATCAGCACCGCCCCGCTGCCGCGCATGCGCGCCGAGGGCCAGCTGATCGAGGTGGAGCGCTCCGACCTCTCGCTCACCTGGGAGGAGACGGCCTCCCTGCTGGAGCGCAGCGGCGTCACGCTGGACAATGCGGATCTCCAGCTGCTCCTGGCCCGCACCGAGGGCTGGGTGCTGAGCGTACAGCTCGCCGCCCGCGCCCTGGCCCGCCAGGCCCCCGCCCAGCGCCAGGCCTACCTCCACGCCCTCGACAGCAACCAGCAGCACCTGTTCGACTATCTCGCCTCCGAGGTGATGGCCGACCTGCCGGGCGACCTGATCGCCTTCCTGGCCCGCGCCGCCCTGGCCGAGCATGTGGATGGCGACATGATCGCCGAGACGCTGCAGCTGCCCGAGTCCGAGCAGCTGCTCGCCCGCAGCCTCCAGCTCGGACTGCCGATCAGCGTCGTCGACAGCAGCGAGGACGTCGGGCGCAGCTACCGCTTCCACCCGCTCTGGCAGCGCCTGCTGCGCGAGCGGGCCGAGCAGCTCTTCAGCAAGGCCGATCTGACCGCGCTGCACCATCGCTACGGCCTAGCCTTCGAGCGACGCGGTCGCCTGGAGGCTGCCCTGAGCCACTACGCCGCCGCCGGCGACGATCTGTCGATCGCCCGCGCCCTCCGCGAGCAGGCCTGGCCGCTGATCAGCACCCCCCAGCGCGACACCATCCGCGCCTGGATCGCGCGTCTGCCCGCCGAGCTGCGCGACGACGACCCCGAGCTGCTGCACATGTGGGGCCAGAGCCTCGCGGTCGCCGATGGCGACCAGGCCCTGGCCGCGATCAGCCGGGCCGCCAAGATCTACCAGGCCCAGGGGAATGCCCATCGCGAGCTGCGCGCCCTGAGCGATATGGCCGCCCTGATCTTCTGGGAGGATCGCCCCGCCGACTTCGCCGACGTCTGCGTGCGGGCGG
>JBAXES010000782.1:0-2122 GCA_037140315.1 Chloroflexales bacterium | reverse complement strand
GGTCGAGGTAGCGGTACTTCAGGCGCAGCGACTCCTCCTCGCCGCCCTCCTTGGCGATGTAGAGGGGCGTGGTGCGGGCCGGGTTGAGCACGCTGGCCGACAGGGCGGAGACCTCAATATCGCCGGTGGCCAGCTCGGGGTTATGCGCCTCGGGCGGGCGGCTGCGCACCAGCCCGCGCACCTGGATCACATACTCGGAGCGGGCCTCCTCGGCCACGGCGTGAACCTCGGGGCTGAGCGAGTCGAAGACAACCTGGGTGATCCCGTAGCGGTCACGCAGGTCGATAAAGATCAGTGGGCCGTGGTCGCGGCGGCGGTGAACCCAGCCCGCCAGCGTCACCTCCTGGCCGGCATGCGCCTGGCGCAGCTCGCCACAGGTGTGCGAGCGGTACATAGTAGCTCCTAGATTGCAGATCGCAGATTGCAAATCGCAGCACAAATATCCGCAGCATTATAGCATGTCGCTGCGCGGGCGCTGTTCTGCGCTATAATGCGCCCAGCGTGCCCGGTTGTATCTTCGCAGCGCATAATAGTGGCCGTGCACCCTTCTGCCTTCAGCCCTGAGCATGCGGCCATGGCCCAGCGACGTATCGCCATCCTCGGGGTTGCCGTAGACAACCTGACCGAGCGTGAGGCGCTTGCGCGGATCGACGTGCTGATCGCGGCGGGCGGCCCGCATCACGTCGTCACGGTGAACCCCGAGTTTGTGATGGAGGCCCAGGCGAACCCCACATTCCGCGACGTGCTGGCCCGCGCCGACATCGCCACGCCCGACGGCTTCGGGCTGCTGCTGGCGGCCCGCTACCTTGGCAGCCCGCTGCGCGGCCGGGTGACCGGCGTTGAGCTAACGCTTCGGCTGGCCGATCTGGCCGCAGCCAGAGGCTACCGCATGTTCCTCCTCGGCGCGGCCCCCGGGGTAGCCGCAGCGACAGCGGCGGTGCTCCAGGCGCGCTGCCCGGGGCTGATCATCGCCGGGGCCTACGCGGGGTCGCCGCAGCCGCGCCACGAGCCGTTCCTGCGCCAGATGATCGCGGCCGCCCGCCCGCAGATTTTGCTTGTGGCCTACGGGCACCCGCAGCAAGACCTGTGGATCGCCCGCAACCAGCCGACGCTCCAGGTGCCACTGGCCATCGGGGTCGGCGGCACCTTCGACTACCTCTCCGGGCGGGTGCCGCGCGCCCCCGCCCTGATCCGGCGCATCGGCATGGAGTGGGCCTACCGGCTGGCCCGCCAGCCGGGCCGCTGGCGACGAATTGTGAACGCCGTGCCCCGCTTCGCCTGGCGGGTGATCACCCAGGGGCGGCGGGCGCCCGTCGCCGATAGAAACAATCTCATGGGTTAAAAGAGATTTTGCGGAGAGGGACAAGCCCTCTCCGCGCCTCTCCCAGCCTAGCATAGGAAGAAGGATCTCCATTATGTCTCATACCACCGCCGAGAAGATCGAGGAGCTGCGCCGACGCCGTGCGCACGCCCTGCATAACGACACTGCGGCCGAGGCCCGACAGCACGAGCGCGGCAAGCTCACCGCCCGCGAGCGGATCGACATGCTGGTTGACCCGGGCTCGTTCGTCGAGCTCGACGCCTTCGCCGTCCACCGCACCTCGGCCTTCGGCATGGAGAAACGCAAGCCCCTGGGCGACGGCGTGATCACCGGGCACGCCACCGTCGAGGGCCGACCGATCTGCCTGTTCGCCCAGGACTTCACCGTCTTCGGCGGGTCGCTTGGCGAGGTCTTCGCCGAAAAGATCTGTAAGGTGATGGATCTGGCGGTGCGCATGGGCGTGCCCTGCGTTGGCATCAATGACAGCGGCGGCGCGCGCATCCAGGAGGGCGTGGTGAGCCTGGGCGGCTACGCCGAGATCTTCTACCGCAACGTGCTGAGCAGCGGGGTGGTGCCGCAGCTCTCGGTGATCGCCGGGCCGTGCGCCGGCGGCGCCGTCTACTCGCCGGCGATGACCGACTTCATCATGATGGTGAAGGGCAGCAGCCAGATGTTCATCACCGGCCCCGATGTGATCAGGACGGTCACTGGCGAGGAGGTGGGCTTCGAGGAGCTGGGCGGAGCGATGAGCCACAACTCGCGCAGCGGCGTGGCCCACTTCGCCGCCGACGACGAGCCGCA
>JBAXES010000781.1:0-2126 GCA_037140315.1 Chloroflexales bacterium | reverse complement strand
TGAACACCACGTCGGCATGAAGGGCGTCTGCGGCGTGCTGCCCGAGGCGGTCGCCCAGATCGGCGACATCCAGGTGCGCAACCGCGGCACCCTGGGCGGGGCCCTGGCCCACGCCGACCCGGCCGCCGACGCGACCGCCGTCGTCCTGGCGCTCGACGCGCAGATCCGCGCGCACGGGCCGGGCGGCGAGCGCACCATCGCCATCGGCGACTTCTTCACCGACATGCTCAGCACCGCCCTGGGGCCGAGCGAGCTGATCACCGCCGTGGTGGTGAACAAGCTCGGCGCGGGCGAGGGCGCGGCCTACGTGAAGTTCCCCCACCCGGCCAGCCGCTACGCGATCGTCGGCGCGGCCGCCTATGTCAAGCTCAGCGGCGGCAAGGTGAGCGCCTGCCGCGTGGCGATCACCGGCGCCGGCCCGGTGCCCACCCGCCAGACCGACGCCGAGCAGGCCCTGCTCAACAGCGACGGCTCGGACGCGGCGGTGGCCAAGGCCGCCGACCTGGCCGGGGCCACGATGGACGTGCTCGGCGACATCCACGCCAGCGAGGACTACCGCCGCGCGATGGTCAAGGTCTACGCGAAGCGCGCGCTAACTGCGGCGGTCGCCCGCGCCCGCGGGTAACGTTGTCACCTGTCGGTGGGGGTGTGGGGGCGGCTTCGCCTCCCCCACGTCATTTTATTGGGTCTGGGCGGCTTCGCCGCCCAGACCCAATAAAATGACGTGGGGCGCAGCCCCGATGTCAGCCCAGCGCCGGGTGGTTGCGCTGCTGGAAGATCGTGTCTACCGAGACGCCGCTGTGGATGCGCTGGATCACCTCGGCGATCAGGTGGCTGACGCTGAGCACCGTCAGGCCGGGCCAGCGCTTCTCGGGCGGCAGGGGCAGGGTGTCGGTGGTGACGAGCTCGCGCAGGGAGCTGTTCTGCAGGCGCTGGGAGGCGTTGGCCGACAGCACGGCGTGGACGCAGCAGGCGTAGATCTCGCGGGCGCCCTCGCGCTCAAGCAGCTGGATCACCTCAAGCATCGATCCGCCGGTGGCGATCTCGTCGTCCACCAGGATGCAGCGCTTGCCGGCCACATCGCCGATCAGGTTCAGGATCTCCGGCGAGGTCAGGCTGCCACCGTCGCTGCGGCCAAAGTGCTGCACGCGGCGCTTCTCGGCGATCGCGAGCGGCGCGCCGAGGGCCTCGGCGAAGTTGCGCGCCCGCTTGGCGAAGCCCACGTCGGGCGAGACGATGATCATATCGTCCCAGCCCTTGTCGGCGAAGTAGCGCACCAGCAGGTGCATCGCGGTCAGCTCGTCGGTGGGGATGCTGAAGAAGCCCTGGATCTGGCCGGCGTGCAGGTCGATCGTCAGCACCTGGTGGGCGCCCGCGACCTGGATCATATCGGCCAGCAGGCGGGCGGTGATCGGCACGCGCGGCTGGTCGCGCTTGTCGGTGCGGCCGTAGGCGTAGTACGGGATGACCGCCGTGATCCGCCCGGCCGAGGCCCGCTTGCAGGCGTCGATCATGATCAGCAGCTCCATGATCCGGTCGCTCAGGTTCGGCGCCGAGAGCGACTGCACCACGAACACATCCTTCTCGCGCACGCTCTCGTTGAGCTTGATAAAGATGTTCTCATTGCTGAACTTCACAACCGTCGCGTCGCCGAGCGGCACATTGACCCGGTCACATATCGCATGGGCGAGCGCGGCGTTCCCATTCCCGGCAAAGATCCGCAGCTCATCGAATCGGCTCCCCATAGCACCCCTCCAGTTATACGTTGTGATCGTAGCTTGCAGCGTGCAGATACAAATGCGAAATGCCGTAGGGGCGGGTCGCGAGCCGCCCCACGGCAGATGTACGGTGCGGGTGATGCGCCGACCAGGCTACAATCTACAGTCTGCGATCCCCAGCTGATCGAGCAGCGCGGCGCGCTCGATGCGCAGCCCGTCCGGCAGGCCGGTGGCGGGGGAGCTGGCGCCATCATCTGCCAGCAGCAGCGCGCTGATGATCGGGCGCTGGATGAGCGCGCTGAGCAGCTGACCAAGGCCCATCGCGGCCAGGCGCGGCGCCGCGCCAAGCCCGGCGGACTGCGCGAAGCTCAGGGCGGCGTCGGCGCTGGCGAAGGCCAGCAGCACGCG
>JBAXES010000780.1:0-2126 GCA_037140315.1 Chloroflexales bacterium | reverse complement strand
TGTCGGGGCCGGCGGCGGCTACACGGCCCACCCCTCGGCCAACCTCCGCGACGTGCGCCTCATGTTCGACGCCTGCGCCGACCCCGACATCGGCGACGACGCCCGCCACTGTCGCAACGCCCACGCCGGTGCCGTCGCACTCCTGCTCGACCGGCCCGACCTCGCCGCCGCCCTCCTCGCCGGCCACGAGGGCCACACCTTCGAGGCCGCCCGCGACGGGCTCGACTCCGAGATCAGTGACATCAATGGGTATTAGGCGGCGCTCTGTGTGTGGGTGGAGAGGGGCGTTTTACCGCGTTGTGATGCGGAATTAGTGCTTGACAAGAAAGCCGACTTGTGCTATACTTAGCAGGTGAACGAATGTGCATCCGCCCACCAGCTAGGAGCCTTCCGATGACCACCCAGCCAGCCACCCTCCTCACCATCGCGCAGCTCCGGCAGCTGCCCGATCTGGCCGCCGCCCTGATCTCCGAGGCCAGCCGGAAGGCGATCCTCGACGCCTTCGCCGAGATCGACCCGGGCGCCTTCGAGGAGGACGCCAGCTTCGACCCGATCGCCGTGGCCCTCCGCTCCTACGGCGACCTCACCGTCAACGCCATCGCCTCCGACCTGATGATGGCCGCCGCCTCTCGCGGCCCCAGCGACCCGGCCACCGGGCGGGACCAGCGCATCTTCGCCGCGCTCCTCGCGGCCTACGCCGACACCGGGGTCATGCCCCCCGCCGACCTGACCCCCGAGGGCCTGCTGGACATCTTCGACCAGCTCCCCGAAATCTACCTCCAGGGCGACGACCCCGCGAAGGGCGGCGCGGAGGGCACCATCGCGCGCGCCACGGCCTACGCGCTGGTCGCCTCCATGAGCCTGGGCGACTTCTACCTGACCTACACCATCGTCGACTCCCCTGGCGGCGACGGCATCGGCTGGACCATCAGCCGCCAGGAGTTCTGCCTGCAGCACAACATCCCCGATAGCAGCCAGCGCTAGCCACCACCACCCGCCCCTCGCGCCATCCGGCGCGAGGGTTCCATCATCCGCTCTCCGGCAACAAAGGACAACGACAATCATGGCAGCAGGAAACAGAGGCGGGTTCAACCCCTATCGCGACCACGCCGGCCGGTTCTCCGGCCCGACCGGCGGCGGCGGCGCGCAGATCAACGCGGCGCTCCGCAAGGCCGCCGGTCGGGGCGTCAGCGGCGGCAGCTCGGGCGGGGGCGGCGACAGCGCCCCCTCGGAGGCCCAGTACGCGGCGATGCCGAAGCCCGATCTCTCCAAGGTCACAGCGGCGAGCCGGAAGGCGATCAATAGCGCATTCGCCGAGATCGACCCCGGCGCCTACGAGGACGACCCGAAGTACGACGCCGTGCATGTCGGCTCCACGCACTACGGCGATGACATCAACGGGGTCGCCTCCCATGTCCTGACCGGCCTGATGCAGCGCGGGCCGTCCAACCCCGGCGACCCCAGCAGCGTCGCCCGGAACAGGGCCGTCGCGAAGTCGCTCATCAGCGCCTACGGCGACGCCGGGATCCACCCCGAGAAGAACCTGACCCCCAAGAAGATGCTCGACATCTTCGACTCGGTTTCCGCGAATTGGGGGAAGCCCGGGTCAGCGCAGGCCGATGGCCACGCCATCGCCTCGGCCCTGAGCATGGGCGACATGGAGCTCGCCTTCACCGTCACCGACGGGCAGGGCGCCGGCATCGGCTGGCCCCTTGCCCGCAAGGACTTCCGCGAGATGCACGGCCTGCCCGCCGACGGCAGGGACGAGGAAGGTCAGTCCTAAGCCTGAGCCGAACCGCACACGCAAGGCCGCCGCCCAGATGGGCCGCGGCCTTGTCATGGAAGGAGCCCCACGATGTCCGTACGAGGCCATAACGGCGGGTTCGACCCCTTCCGCAGCCACGGAAGGTTTGCCTCCGCCGGGGTCGCCGACGCCACGAGCGACGCCGGCGCCCACACGTACGCCGACCGCATCGGCGTCAAGAACGACACCATCGGGGCCATCGGTAAGCCCCACGGCGGCGCCGAGGCCCTCAACGCCGCCCTCCGCTCAGCGGCAGGCCGGCCCACCCGCAAGGGTGGCGGCGGCGGTGGCGGCGGCGGTGGCGGTGGCGGCCCCAAGGTGC
>JBAXES010000779.1:0-2132 GCA_037140315.1 Chloroflexales bacterium | reverse complement strand
CGGTTGAGGAAGAGGGTGAGGATGTTGCGGGCGTCGGAGCGCCAATTCGGGAATAGCTGCGGGTGGCTGATGAGGTAACCCGCGGCATCCGCCGTGGTGGAGCAGTTTTGCGTCGGGTTCGGCCAGTCCCAGAAATAGCGACCCCAGGTGTCATCGGCTGTCCAGGCGGGCAGCAGCCGGTCGCGCAGCAGGTGTACCTGGGGGTCGGGGAAGCCGAGCAGCACCTGGCCGAGCGCGCCGGAGAGCGAGGAGCGCACGGCGGCGAGATCCGCCACGCCAGCGGGCGTCTCCACCGCCGTGACGCTGCGGGCCGTCTGGCGCAGCAGCTCGAAGGCGTCGGCGCCGTCGTGGCGGGCGCGCTCCACGCCGTACTCCTTGCGCAGCTCGGTGGACGCGGTCTGCACGGCGCGGGCGAAGGCGCGGGCAAGGGCCTCCCCCGGCGGCGGCCCGGAGGCGACCACCCCGCCGAACGCCTCGGCCAGCCAGTTCCCGCCGACCCCGGCGAGCAGCCCGGAGAAGACCGCGCCCGCCGGCAGCGCGCTCGCACCGACGAACAGCGCGCCGAAGAGCAGCTTGCGGGTGTCGGGATGTTCAATAGGCATAGGCACCTCAGTATCACTGAGCCACTGAGCCGCTGAGTCGCATGAGGTGATGTTCTCCCCAACCTCAGTGATTCAGTACTTCAGCGCCTCAGTGCTTCCAAAAATATCGCGATTCCGCACATAAAACCCTTTACACCGAACAGAATTCAGGAATGCAGAAATCAGAAATCAGCACACAGGAATCAGGACAGATGAGCGAACCGAGGGGACACCACCCCACCACCCGAAAACCGTAGTCGGCCCCAGTGGCGGGAGGACCCCCGTAGCGCGCCCCGCAGCGAACATTTATACTACTACCGTAATAGGCATGTCCCCGCAGCGGCACATCGCCAGATGTAAAGTCTTTTATCCGAGTGTCGCTCTGTGCCGGGTAGCCTTTATAGCTACTCATCGTCCACTCCCAGACATTGCCGACGAGATCGAGCGCGCCACAGGCCGCCGCCCCGGCGGGGCAGAGGCCGACGGGGGCCGCCGCATCCAGCTTCCATGCATTGTAGACCGCCCGTTCCGGGGTTGTTTCCTCCTCACCCCAGGGGTAGGTACGGTGCGTCGCTGAGCCGTCGTACGCCGCCGCTACCTCCCACTCCGCCTCCGTGGGCAGGCGCACCTCGTGGCCGGCAGGCAGCACCACCGATAGCAGCGCGGTCAGCCAGCGGCAGAAGGCCGTCGCCTCATACCAGGTCTCCCCGATCACCGGTTGGTTCACCCCGCTGCAGCGCGGTTCGCCCCATTGATAGGGTACAGTACGATCACCCCGCCACGCCAGGCCATTCGGCGTCCAGTGTCGGTCGTCGCGGTAGCCCTCGGCCACAAAGCGCGCGAACTGGGCCACCGTCACCGGCAGGCGGGCCACCCAGAAAGCTGCCAAATCATGCTCCGCCGACACCTCGCCTTCCTTCCATCCGCCGATGCGGTAGCGCCCCTCAGGGACGTAGCGCCAGTAGTGATCGCCAGCAGCCGCGAAGGTGGTGGAAAGGCCCTGAAGGCTGGTCTGCCACGCTGCGCCGCTCACCGGGAAGCGCGGGTCGCCGACCAGCGTGAGGGCGCGCCCGGCATCGAGCCGCCGCCGCCAGCCACGCGCGTGATCCGCGACATGGCGCGCGGCTGGGCCACAAAGCTGCGGATGAGCGCCCGCGCCGCCCCGCTGTCGCCCTCGATCCCGGCCAGCAGCAGCAGGGTCTCCTCCCAGCCGGTGCGGTCGCCGGGCCGGGCGTAGCGGCGCCAGATCTGGCGCTTCGCCACCCCGCCCAGCAGCGGCAGCGATTGCCAGCCGTCAGCCTGGCGCAGCTTGCCGCGCAGCGCCACCGCCGCAAAGTACTCCTGCACCAGCTGGTGGGTGAAGCGCACCTGTGCGCTGTCGGCGAGCAGCTCGACCAGATCGGCGGCGCGCCCCAGCCGCAGCAGGTCCGCCGGGTCGGCCGCGCCGCTGGCGCGCAAGTGCTGCTCGGCAAACTCCTGTGGGACGCTGGTGCCGCGGCCGACGCTCGCAGTGATCGCGTAGGCCAGCCGGGCGAAGGCGCGCTCCTGCAC
>JBAXES010000778.1:0-2133 GCA_037140315.1 Chloroflexales bacterium | reverse complement strand
CTTATGCCCGCGCCCGTCCCGGGACCGGCGAAGGTAACGGTCCCGCCCGGAAGGGCACTGCCGCTGGATTCGCTGAGCGTCACCTGCAGCGGCTGCGGGAACTGCATGTTCAATCCGATGATCTGGTTGTTGCCGCCGCTGAGCGCCAGCGCCTCGTGAAAGCGAACGTCGGCGAGGTGAAAGGCGCGCTCGGCATCTAAAGACAGTCCGCTGTCCATCTCGGCTGCGGCGGCCTGCATCGCCAAGCGGTTGCGCCCGCGCCACATAGCGGCGAGCGGATGCCGACCGAGGCGCTGAGCTACGAGCGCAGGCTGTTGCTATCACGCAGCGTAGGAAGGACGGTATGCCAGTGTTCCATCATCAGCCTGACACGATTGCCGCCTCCTACCTCGCCGCGCTCATGGCCGGAGACCGGGGTTCCGCGCTACATGTGGTGCAGGCGGCGCTCGCCGAGGAGATGCCCCTGACCGACCTGTATCAGGAGGTGCTCCAGCTGACGCTCTACGAGATCGGCCACATGTGGGAGTGCGGGCAGCTCGCCGTGGCCAACGAGCACGTCGCGACGGCCATCACCCACAGCGTGATGGAATACTGCGCGAGAATCATCCCGCCCATCCCGGAGGGGCCGGTGACGATCATTGCGACCAGTGTGGGCCACGAGCTACACGACATCGGGCTGCGCATGGTGACGGATTGTCTGGAGCTTGATGGCTGGAACACGCTCTATCTGGGAAGTAATACGCCGCTGAACGACGTCGTCGCGCTGGCTGTCCAGCACCGCGTGGCCGTCGTGGCGGTCTCGATCACCATGAGCAGCTACGCCCGCGATGTGCGCGATCTGATCACGGCGCTCCGTCAATCCGCGCTCGGTGCTGGTGTGCAGATCCTGGCCGGCGGGCAGCCGTTCAATCGCATCCCCAATCTCTGGCGGCAGATTGAAGCCGATGGCACCGCCGCCGATCTGACCGGGGCGACTGCGTGGGTGCGCGCCCATGTGCCTCGGTGAGGATCTTGCGATGATCGAGTATCTCGCAGTAGTGCAAACATCCAGCGAAGGCCCACCATCACTACGAAGGCTACCCCGCGCCCCCAAGCGAATCTACAGGTGCGCGCAGGCGTGCAACCAGACCGGCCAGATGCGTGCGCAAGGTGCGGGTGGTAGCCGAGCTTGAGCCGACAATTTCCCCTTCTTCAATTCGCGATCCGGCGAGGGCGGTGCGGGCGATCGGGTAGAGTTGCCTCCACCGCTCTGCGTCAATCCACGCTGGCCGCTCGATCTCGCTACGGGCGGCGGGCACGACCGCCGCAGGTAGTTGCAGGGCGGGCAGCGGCGCAGGCGGCGCAGGCGGCACCGCCGCAGGTAGTTGCAGGGCGGGCAGCGGCGCAGGCGGCGCAGGCGGCACCGCATCGTCGCCGCCATCATACGCCGCCTCTTCCTCGGCGCTGGACTCGCCCTCCGGGAGATCGTCGCGCATCGCGCTGAGAAACAGGTCAGACCGCGCATGGCGGAGCCATCCGGGGCTAGCCCGCTCCTCGCGGAGGAGCTGGACGATGGTGGCAGGCAGACTGTTGCGCCCAGAGAGGCGTCGGGCGATCATTTCTGCCCGCTCAATAAGGGCCAGCGGGAGGTCGTGGTAGCGGCGCGCAACGCTGGGGTACACCCCCAGCGCGTGCAACAGCTGCTCGGCCTCGGTTGGCGGATCGGCGGGCGGCGGAAGATCTTCTGCCTTAACGGATCTACTGGTGGACGTTGTTCGGCTGCTGCCGTGATCTGTTGCTGCATCGAATTGAATACTTCTGCTCCTGCTTGCCGCTGAGCGCGGCTGAGCGCTAGAAGGAGGACTCGCTTCATTCCCTGAGCTAGCTTGACTCCCTAGATTCGCTGTCGTCATCTGCGGAACACTAGCGGTCGGCGATTCTGTCGGCTCTGCTGCGCTCGGTGCGGGGTCTTGCGGCGCATCCAAGCCGATCTGGTCGCCGATCCGGCTCGGGATCATGGTGGGGATCAGGTCGCCGATCATGTCCGGCGGCACAAAAAAGAGCGGGGTCTCCTCAGGGGTCGGCGCAGCGGGGCTGCTGACCAGCCCGGCGCGCTGGAGGCCGCGGGCGGAGAGGGCGGGGGCCTGGGGGTCG
>JBAXES010000777.1:0-2143 GCA_037140315.1 Chloroflexales bacterium | reverse complement strand
CTGCCCGGCCACCTGCTGCACGCCGCCGAGCTGCGGCTGCGCCACCCCGTCACCGGGGCGGCGCTCGATCTGACTAGCCCGGCCCCGGCGCTGTTCGCTGATCTGGCGGGGCTATGACGCCCGCCGCAGGCGCAGGGCGATCAGGCCGCCGAGGGCACCGGCGGCGCAGCCGAGGATCTCTACCACGATAAAAGGCCGCGGGGTGGCGTAGCCGCTGTTGAGCAGGGCCGAGGTCACGATGTCGGCGACGCCTACGAGGAAGCCGTGGAGCGCGTAGGCGCCGCCCGCCATGCGCGCGCCTGCGAAGCCGCCCACGCCCACAATCGCCACAAAGAGCAGCATCAGCGTGAGGTGGATCGGGTTGAAGAGGCTGGGACTGTCGAAGAAGCCGGCCACGCCGACCAAGGCAATGATCATCTGTAGGAGCAGGCTGAGCGCGAAGTCCACCGACCAGCCGAAGATCACCGCCGTCCAGCGGACGTTCATAGAGATGTTCTCCCAACTCACTACCGGACACATTCGGTGCCCGATCAGCTCCCTAAGAAGGTAGGAAAGACACTGGTGATCACCAGCAGGGCCGTCAGCCCGATCAGCACCACGACCATCGCCCAGGAGATGATGTTGAAGATCCGCCCGTTGACATACTTCCCCATCAGCTCGCGGTCGTTGATCAGCACCAGCATGGCGATCAGGATGACCGGCAGCAGCACCCCGTTGAGGGTCTGGCTGGCCAGCATAGCCTGGATCAGCGACTTGATCGGCAGCAGGATGATCCCCGCGCCGAGCACGATCAGCGCGGTGTAGACTCCAAAGAAGACCGGGGCCTCCTTCAGGTTGCGGTTGACCCCGGCCTCCCAGCCGATGGCCTCACAGACCACGTACGCCGTCGAGAGCGGCAAGATCGCCGCCGAGAAGACCGACGCGTTCAGCAGGCCGAGGGCGAACAGCGCGGCGGCGTACTTCCCGGCCAGCGGCCCCAGCCCCAGCGCCGCGTCTTTGGCGGTCTCGATCTGGAGCCCGTGCTTGAAGAGCGTCGCCGCGCAGGCGATGGTGATGAAGGCCGCGATGACCACCGCGAAGACCGAGCCGATGATCACATCCAGCCGCTCGTAGGCGTAGTCCTCGGGGCGCAGCCCCTTGTCCACGATTGACGCCTGCTGGTAGAACTGCATCCACGGCGCGATCGTCGTGCCGATGATCGTGACCACGATGATAATGTAGTTGGAGTCGAAGTGGAAGGTCGGTGTGACGCTAGCCTGGAGCACCTCCGCCCAGGGCGGGTTCGCCATCACCCCCGAGGCGACATATGTTAGGTAGAGGGCGCTCGCGACCAGGAAGATCCGCTCGACCATCTTATAGCTGCCCTTGACGATCAGCAGCCAGACGCCCACCGCCACAATCGGCACCGAGATAAACTTGCTGACCCCGAAGATCTCCATGCTCGCGGCGACCCCCGCGAACTCGCTGACCGTGTTGGCCAGGTTGGCGATCAGCAGGACGCCGACGATCAGCAGGGTGGCCCGGATGCCCATGCGCTCGCGGATCAGGTCGGCCAGCCCCTTGCCGGTGATCACCCCCAGCCGGGCGCTCATCTCCTGGACAATGATCAGGGCCAGAGCGACCAGCCCGAGCATCCAGAGCAGGCTGTAGCCGTAGTGGGCGCCAGCGACGGAGTAGGTGGTGATGCCGCCGGCGTCGTTGTCGACATTGGCGGTGATGATGCCCGGGCCGATGACCGCCAGCATCAGGAGGAGGCGAGTGCGGAGCGACGGGCGGGGGTGGCGGGCTGCGGCCTGGGCCTCGCGGGTCGTGGTGAGACGATCTGGTGCTGCCATAGGAGCCTCCCTTAATGGAACATCCGCGAGGTGCGACGCTGCCAGATCTCGGGCATTAATACCGCCAGGGCATCATCGACGGTGACGACCCCGACGAGGTGGTCGTGCTCGTCAATCACCGGAATGGCCAACAGGTTGTACTCGGCCAGCAGGCGCGCCGCATGCTCGGCCGGGGCGTTCGGGTGAATGGTGGGCAAGTCCGCGTCCATCAGCGCGCTGAGGGGGGTGGTCGGATCCGCCAGGATGAGGTTGCGCAGCCGCACCATCCCGCGCAGCGTCTCCGGGTGATCCTGGGCCACGACATAGAT
>JBAXES010000776.1:0-2144 GCA_037140315.1 Chloroflexales bacterium | reverse complement strand
AGGGAACAGAAATACCGCATCCTGATGCAGTGCAATTGCTTGAACTGTAATGTACGCTGAAACCATGCCTTAAGGCATAGCTGACAAGTTAAGGTTTCCACCAATCTGTCAAGGGCCAAAACAGGCTTTTTCACTCGCATTCCGAACCAATTCCCGGTCGCCTATACGCCCAAGTGTTCGAGGTGGCATGCAAACCGGTTGCTCAGGATATATCAACTTTGCTCGCTACCGTGTAAAACCTGGCTGATCAGAACGCCTGAGCGGTCACTTGACGAAATAGCGAAAACCTTAACTTGTGAGCTATGGCCTTAAGGTGCGTCTTCGGCCCAGAGCATCCCCACACGCTCGGCCGCGAGGCCGATCACCCCGTTATCGAACGGCGCGGCGCTGATCGAGCGCCACCCCAGCACCTCCTCCCCGGCGATATCGTAGATCGCAAACGGCCCGCTGCACGCGCCGTTGGTGAAGTAGCGCGCCCCCTGCGGGAAGAGCGCCAGGAAGCGGCCGGCCAGACCCTCGGCAGCCGCCGGCTCGACCACCTCTGTCGGGTAGGCCAGCTCGCTCGCGATCAGATGGGCGAGGATCTTGGCTGCGATGCGCCTCGGCACCTCCACCCAGCCTTCCCCCAGGCCCGTGTAGCCCTCCTCTGCGGCCAGTGCGTCGAGGGTGGCGTGTGGCGTGTCGCCTGCCGGCTCTGCTAGCCGGCGCACGCTCAGCATCAGCGGGTAGCTCTCGGCGCGGGCGGCGTCGAGGTCGTTTATGAGATCGTCGATGGTGCGGTCGGTGTCTTGTAGTAGGTCTGGCATAGGTGCGCCTCGCGATTGAGAAAGGAGCGTCGAGCGTTAAGAATTGACAACCGGAAGATTGCGGCGATAGAGGTACAATGGTGTGATTACCTTTTTTCGTGTATAGTATATAACACTAATCGGCAATCCGCAACCCGCAATCTCCTCGGCGTGCGGGGAACCACGCGGGGGGGTGATTTCTTTCCCCTTTCCAATGCTGATTCGGCATAAGAACGATAAAAATGGCGGTGGTATAATTGCCTAGGAAAACCCTAACCACGAGTGACCAATGACGAGCGAGGAGATACACATGAGCGAGACCACAGACAGGCCCGCCGCATCGGCAGAGCTCGACCAACTTTGCGCCAACGCGATCCGTACTCTGGCGATCGATGGAGTCCAGAAGGCGAACAGCGGGCACCCGGGGCTGCCCCTAGGCATGGCTGACGCCGCCTATGTGCTCTGGTCGCGGTTTATGAGCCACAACCCGGCCGACCCGCACTGGTCTAATCGCGACCGCTTCGTCCTCTCGGCGGGCCACGGATCGATGCTGATCTACGCGCTGCTGCACCTGACCGGCTACGATCTGTCGGTCGACGACCTGAAGCAGTTCCGCCAGGTTGGCAGCAAGACGCCAGGGCACCCGGAGTACCACGACACGCCGGGCGTTGAGATGACGACCGGGCCGCTCGGGCAGGGCGTGGCAACGGCGGTGGGCATGGCCCTCGCCGAGCGCTGGCTGGCCACGACATTCAACCGCCCCGGCATGAGTGTGGTTGACCACCACACCTACGTGCTGTGCGGCGACGGCGACCTGATGGAGGGGATCTCGCACGAGTCGGCGAGCCTGGCGGGCCACCTCAAGCTGGGCAAGCTGATCGTCCTCTACGACAGCAACAATATCTCGCTGGTTGGCCCGACCAGCCTCTCCTTCTCTGAGAACATCGCCGAGCGCTTCGACTCCTACGGCTGGCAGGTGCTCACGGTCGATGGCCACAATATGGCCGAGGTGGCCCAGGCGCTGGCCGAGGCCAAGGATGATGCCGGGCGGCCCTCGATGATCATCTGCCACACCCACATTGGCTACGGCAGCCCCAAGCAGGACAGCCACACGGCGCACGGCGAGCCCCTTGGCGCGGCCAACGTGGCGAAGACGAAGGAGACCCTGGGCTGGCCGACGTCTCCAGACTTCTTTGTCCCCGGCGAGGTGTACGAGCACATGCAGCTGGCGCTCGAGGTGGGCGGGGCGCGGCAGCGCGAGTGGGACGCCACCCTGGCCCGCTATAAGGCGTCCTACCCAGACATGGGCGCTCAGTGGGATCGTATGATGGCCAAGGCCCTGCCGGATAACTGGCCGGC
>JBAXES010000775.1:0-2149 GCA_037140315.1 Chloroflexales bacterium | reverse complement strand
GAGCAGGCCCGCGACCGGGCCGGGTTCTCCTCGTAGAGGAGCTGGACCAGGGGCCCCGGTCGGGGCGGGCCTTCGGGCGCATCTCCTCGCCCATCGCGATCTCCACGCGCTCGCCGTAGAACCGGCCGATGAGGGCCAGCGCCTCGCGGTCCACCGGGCCGCGCGGGGCGAGCCCCTGGATGGTGATGCCCTTCACCTTGACGGGCGGGGCCACCGTGGTGCCGATGTCGGCGGCCATCGACTCGATCATGGCGATGGCGTCCGCCCGGTTCTTCTGCCACGCCCGGGACTGGGCGCGAAACCAGACGTTCTCCCCCCGGTAGACGATCTTGTGGCCGGGGTTCTCGCCCTTGTCGTGCCAGAGCTTCAGGGTGCCGTCCGGGCTGGTGCGGAGCTGCTCGTAGGTCTCGTCCTCGCGCGCGGTCAGGCTGGTGTTGACGGCCATTGCGGTACGCCCTCTCTGGCTAGTGGCTGGTGTAGACCATGATCTTCTCGCGGCCCGCACACTCGAAGTCGAAGGAGCTCTGGTTCGTCCGCCGCGCGAGGTCGGCCTCCAGGTCGTGGAAGGCCGAGAGCCCGGCGGCCACCGCCTCGTAGACCACCGTGCGGGCCTGCTCCACCAGCGCGGCCCGCGACCGGGCCGGGTTCTCCTCGTAGAGGAGCTGGACCAGGGCCATCACCGCCGGGGTGATGCGCTCCGCCGGCACCGGCTTCGGCTGGCGCGGCCCGGCCGGGGGGGTGGCCGCGGGCGGGGGCAGCTCGACGCCGGCCAGGTCGGCCGCCGCCTCGATGGCGGTGAGGCGCTCGGCGCGCCAGGATCGCGTCGCGACGAAGATGTACTTCAGCGCGCCCGCCTGGCGCACCTCGAACCGGGGGTCGCGGGGGTCGAGGTGGTAGAGCACCTCCACGTCGCCGTGGCTCCACACGCTGCGGATCTCGTAGGCCGGTGTCGGGGTTGGCATCTGAGGACTCCTCTCTGGTGGCCTGGCTGGGCGGCCCCAGCCAGGCGGGCGTGTGTGCTAGATGAGTGTCAGGAGGTCGCTGCCCCGATAGGCGGAGCCCGCCAGGGCCACGGACGCCTCACGGGCGGAGCGCACCCCGTTCAGGGCCGTCCGTATCCTGCCCGCGATGTCCACCACCACGGGGTAGAGCGGGTCGCTCGGCGCGAGGATGTTCCTCCCGGCCTCCAGCTGGTGGCTGTAGGTGTTCATCCGCTCCACCGTCCGGTCGAGGTCCTGGGCCATCTTCTCGATGTCCCGCTGGCCCAGGTCGATGGCTGTCGGCGTGGGGAGCCGCCGCACCATCCCCAGCCCGATCCGCGCCTTGTTCAGGCGATCCTTGAGGACGACCACCTGCGCCCGCACCAGGGCCGCCGCCGGGTCGTTCGTCGGGATGCCGGCGAGCCAGAGGCTCACCTGACCGTGGTAGGCGTTCAGCCGCTGGGTCGTCTCGATGAGGTCGGTGGTCAGGTGTCCCTGGTACATGGCAGTGCTCCGTTATTCTTTCTGGCGGGAGAGAGCCCGAGAGGCAGGCCATGTGGCCTGCCTCTCGGGGCGGTCGGGAACCGTTCGGACGGGCGGACTAGGCGGCCAGCAGGCCCGCGGCCTTGGTGATCAGGGCCTTGCGCTCTGTGCGCCAGGCCCTGGTGGCCGGCAGGCTCTCGATGGTGTCGGCGCCGCGCCGCAGGTCGTAGCGGTACGCCCGGCCCGTCACCATCACCACCTCCAGGTCGCCCTCGGCCCACACCTGGGTCTCGGCGTCGGGGCGGCTCGGGCCGCGCAGGCGGGCGGGCTGGGCCACCGCCTCGGCCACCGCCTCGGCCTCGACCACCGGCTCGGCCACCAGCTCGTCCGCCTGCGCCTGGGCGTAGGCGGCCTGGGCCTCGCCCTGGCGGGCGCCGCTGTACTGGGTCATGCTCGTCCCGACCCCGTCCACGAACCGCTGGAGATAGGTGACGCGCTCCGTCTCGACCAGGGCGATGCGGACCAGCTCGCCGGCGGCCGTGCGGCCCTCAACCGAGGTCTGGGCGACGATGCGGGCGGCGGGGATGTGCTTGAACTGTGCCATTGGAGGGCTCCTGACTTCGATAGGGGGCCGCCGGAGCGTTCCGGCGGGGGAGCTTGCGATTTGCTCACCTGCTAAGTATAGC
>JBAXES010000774.1:0-2152 GCA_037140315.1 Chloroflexales bacterium | reverse complement strand
GCCTGCTGGCGACGGCCCCCGCGCGCCTGCTCAGCGTGACCCTGGCGGCCCCCGGGTCGCCCTACGGCTTCGGCGGCACCAAGGATCTCGACGGCACGCCGACCTGGCCGGACTTCGCCGGCTCGGGCGGCGGCCTGGTCAACGCCGAGTTCGCCCGCCGCGAGGGCGAGGGCGACCGGGGCGAGGAGAATCCCCAGTCGGCCCCGCGCGTGATCATGAACACCTACTACTGGCGGCCGCCATTCAAGCCGGCCCGCGAGGAGGAGCTGCTCTCGGGCCTGCTCAGCATCAAGGTGCGGCCCGACAACCACCCCGGCGACCTGGCGCCCAGCGCGAACTGGCCGGGCACTGGGCCGGGCGTCCTCGGTGTCAACAACGCGCTCTCGCCCAAGTACGTGGGCGACACGGTCGAGCGGATCATCGCGGCGAGCCACAAGCCGCCGGTGCTCTGGGCGCACGGCATTGACGATCTGATCGTCAGCGACACGAGCCTGTTCGAGATCGGCACCCTGGGCAAGCTGGGCGCCATCCCCGGCTGGCCGGGCGACGAGATCTACCCGCCCCAGCCGATGGTCGGGCAGATCCGCCGCGTGCTGGAGCGCTACGCCGCCGCCGGCGGCAGCTTCACCGAGCTGGTGCTCGATGAGTGCGCGCACACGCCCTACCTGGAGAAGCCGGTCGAGTTCAACGCGGCCTTCCACGCGCTGCTGGCGGGGTAGTAGCGAGGGGCGGGTCAAGGGAGGGTTCCCCTCCCTTGACCCGCCCCCCACAAATAGACAGATGTGCCCGCAGCGCGTACAATGCACGCAGTCGCCTGGTCGGCGGGGCAAGGACGCTCCTGGGATGCTTCGCCAGGCGGAGAAGCGGGCAGTTATGCGGCTCGGCCCGCGCCGCACTGATGATCAACAGAGGAGCGTACATGGTTCGGCTGGAGAGCGAAATTCTGTTCACCCCCATCCCCGAGCGTATCGCGCGTCTGCGCGACCTGGCCTACAACCTCTGGTGGGTGTGGCACCCCGAGGCCCAGGACCTCTATCGCGAGATCGACCCTGACCTGTGGGAGCTTGTCTACCACAACCCCGTGGACTTCCTGCGCGACGTGCGCCAGCGCAAGCTGGAGGACGCCGCCGTCAGCACCGCCTACCAGCAGAAGTTCGATGCGGTGCTGAAGAGCCTCGACGCCTACATGGGCGCCAAGAAGACCTGGTTCAGCAAGCACTTCCCCGACGCCAAGGGTGCCCAGATCGCCTACTTCAGCGCCGAGTTCGGCATCCACGAGTCCCTGCCGATCTACTCGGGCGGCCTCGGCATCCTCTCGGGCGACCACGTGAAGGAGGCCAGCGATATGGCCCTGCCCTTCGTGGCCGTCGGATTCATCTACCCGCAGGGCTACTTCCGCCAGCGACTCGACCAGAGCGGCTGGCAGTTCGCCGAGTATAACAAGCTCAACTTCGCCGATGTGCCGGCCATCCCCGCCCTCGACCCCGACGGCAGGGAGGTGGTGGTTGAGGTCGAACTCCCCGGCCGCACGATCTACGCTAAGGTCTACAAGTTCCAGGTTGGCCGGGTCTCGCTGCTGCTGATGGACACCGATATCCACCCGAACAGCCCGCAAGACCGCGAGCTCTCGGCGCGGCTCTACGGCGGCAACGAGGAGATGCGCATCTCGCAGGAGCTGGTGCTCGGCATCGGCGGCGTGCGCGCCCTGCGCCGCCTCGGCTTCAAGCCCAGCGTCTGGCATATGAACGAGGGCCACTCGGCCTTCCTGGTGCTGGAGCTGTGCCGCGAGCTGGTGGCCGAGGGCAAGAGCTTCGATGAGGCTATGGCCGAGGTGAAGACTCACTGCGTCTTCACCACCCACACCCCCGTCCCCGCCGGCAACGACGCTTTCCCCCTGGCGATGATCGAGAAGTTCTTCTGGAGCTACTGGCCCCAGCTCAACCTGACCCGCGATGAGTTCATGAGCATCGCCCAGCAGGAGCAGCAGTGGGGGCCGACCTTCGCGATGACCGCCCTGGCTCTGCGCCTGTCGGACTACCACAACGGCGTGAGCCAGCTCCACGGCCACGTGGCCCGCGGCATGTGGCAGTGGCTCTACCCCGGCAAGAGCCAGGACGAGGTGCCGATCGGCGCGATCACCAACGGCGTCCAC
>JBAXES010000773.1:0-2155 GCA_037140315.1 Chloroflexales bacterium | reverse complement strand
GCCACCCATGGCGAGATGCACAGGTAGAAGGTGAGCGCCTCGCGGCGCGACGCGGAGAGACGAGGCATAGGGTGTTGGTTGACATTGCCAGCTTCGCTGGCAATGTCAACGAGATAAACAGCGGTGGCTACTTCTGGTCAGCGAGGGCCTTCTGTGCATCCGCTGCGGCGGTCTTCAGCGCCGCCGACACATCGGTGGCCGGGTCGATGATCACCTGCTCTAGCACCTTGCGCAGCGCCGGGTCGGCCGTGGCACCCCAGTACGGGGTGGAGACGTAGGCCCGCGGCGCGAGGTGGCTCAGCTCGCCGATCCAGACGCCCTCGATCGGGTCGCTGGCCTGGCCCGACGCCTCGGCCACCGACTTCACCGTGGGCAGCGCCCAGTCTTTCCAGACCTCTGCGCCCTGCGTGCCAACATAGTAGCGCAGGAAGCGCCAGGCTGCATCCTGGTGCTTGCTGATCGCCGAGATGCCAAAGCCACCCCAGAATAGCACGTTGGCCCGCTTGGCCCCGACCGGTGGCCCGACCACGCCCAGGTCGATGTTTGGGTTGGTCTTCAGGCCGGACTGCGGCCAGCGCCCGAAGAGGCGCAGCGCCGCCTTGCCGCTGTCGAACTCGCTGTTACCGCCACCAAAGGCGTTCAGGTCGGCCGGGGGCGGCGCGACCTTGTACTTGTTGTACAGGTCGGCGTAGAACTGCACCGCCTTGGTGGTCTCCGGCGAGTCGAGGTAGCCCGTGAAGGTGGTGCCATCTTCGCTGATCAGCCGGCCGCCCGCTGCGGCGACCCAGTACTCGAAGCCGGTCGTCCACGGCCCGGGGAGCTGCACGCCCCACACATCGGTCTTGCCGTCGCCGTTGGTGTCCTTCGTCAGCGCCTGGGCGGTCTTGAGGAAGTCGTCCCAGGTCCAGCCTTCCTTGGGGTAGGGGATCTTGTACTGGTCGAAGAGCTTCTTGTTGTAGTAGACCGCCAGGGGCGAGAAGTCCTTCGGCAGCAGGTACTGCTTGCCACCCCACTGGCCGGGCTCAAGCACACCGGGCAGGTAGATGCCGGTGTCGAGCGGGTTTTCTTTGCTGGTGATAAAGGGCGCGAGGTCGGCAAAGGCACCCTTGCCCACAAAGTTAGGCACCGCGTCGTCACCGATCTGTAGGATGTCGGGCGGGTCGCCGGCCGCGATCTGGGTCAGGATGCGGGCGTAGTAGTCGCCGCTGCCGACCGGCTCAAGCTGAACCTGGATGTCGGGGTTGTCCTTCTCAAACTGCTCGATGATCTTCAGGTGCGGCGTGAGGCCCTCGCCGCTGTCGCCGGTGCCGACCCGCAGCACAATCTTGGCGCCCTTGGCCTGCGGCACGGGGGTCGGCGTGACGACGACATCGTGCGGCACTTCGACCGTCTGCGCGACAACGACGGTGCGCTCAACGACGACGGTGCGCTCGACGGGCGTGGATGCTGGGGCTTTTGCAGCGCCGCCACATGCGGCGAGCATGCTCGCCAGAGCGGTGAGCAAGAGAGCGAACGATGCGTGTTGAAGGAGCGGTCTTTGCATGGATGTGTCCTCTCGATCAATAGCTGTGGCGAACTCACGCGGGTATGCGTAAGTTAACAAAAAAGACTAAAATAGTCAAGTACTATACCAAAACAAGAACCGCGCCGGCACGAACGCGAAGGTTCTTTATTAAGTTGCGCGACTTTATTGACATCTACGCACGCCGTGCGTATACTTCTGGACGTGCAGAGGAGAACACCGGTTATGAGCGGTGAGGCGCTCAGAGACCGTAAGGAGCGTGTATGGCACCCGCAGGAGCGCACGACCAATCGTTTCTCGATGCGGCGCAGGCGGCCGCAGCCTGGATCCGCTCGACGGCGCAGGAGACCGCGCACGGCCTGGCCTGGCTCCCCGACCCGGATCAGCCTGAGCGCAGCGCGACCGTAACCGCGCCGGCTACCATCTACAGCGGCAACGCCGGGATTGTGCTCTTTCTGCTGGAGCTGGCGCAGGCCACCGGGGACGCCAGCTACCTCGCCGACGCGCGGCGCGGCGCCGACCAGATCGCCGCGACATGGCAGGAGGTACTGGCGTTCGAGTCACTCTTCTCGCTAGAGCACCTCAACCTCACCTTCAACATGGGCCTGTCGGGCACTGCCTTTGTCTTGGCCC
>JBAXES010000772.1:0-2155 GCA_037140315.1 Chloroflexales bacterium | reverse complement strand
AAAGAGAACCGGGCCTTGCGTGTCCGCCTGGCCGAGGCCGAGCGGGCCCTGGCGGATCAGCGTCGCAGCGAGCAGGAGCGCGTAGAGGCGCAGGCTGATGTCACCGCGCGCGTGCACGCCGAGGCAGCGCTGCGGGAGAGCGAGGCCAAGCTGCGCGTGCTGTTCGAGATGCTCCCGGTGGGCGTCTCCATCCTCGATACTGCGCAACGGATCGCCTTCGTCAATCCGGCCCTGGAGCGAATTCTGGACATTGAGCATGGGGTGCTTGTGCAGGGCGGATACCGCACCCGTCGCTATCTCAGGCCTGACGGGACGCCGATGCCGCCGGAGGCGTTCGCCAGCAGGCGGGTGATCACCGAGCACCGGGCCATCTACGATGTCGAGACGGGCATCGTGAAGGAAGATGGCGAGATGGTCTGGACAAGTGTGAGCGCGGTGCCGGTCGCATTTCATGACTGGCACGTGATCGTGGTCACCACGGACATCACCAAGCGCAGATGGGCCGAGGACGCGCTGCGCGAGAGCCAGCAGAACCTCGAAGCGTTGATTGAGAATACCGATGGCAGCATCTGGTCGGTGGACACCCAGTATCGGCTGATCGTGGGCAATCATCTGTATTACCGTAACACCAGCGCGGCGCTTGGGCGGAGCATAGCCCCAGGTGAGTGCGTGCTGGCGCTTGAGCTACCGCAGGCGGCCCTGGATGAGTGGCAGACCTACTACGACCAGGCCATGCGCCAGGGGCCATTCAGCATCGAGGCATCCACGCGCTTTACCGCAACGCCAAATACGGTGGAGTACCGGCTGAGTCCGATCACCAGTGCGACTGGGCAGGTGATGGGGGTCACGGTCTTTGGCCGCGACATCACGGCGCGCAAGCAGATGGAGGAGGCCCTGCGCGCCGGAGAGGCGCGCTACCGGCTGATCTCCGAGCATAGCGCCGATGTGATCTGGACCCTGGATGTGGCGACCTTTCGCTTCACCTATGTGAGCCCATCGGTGCAGCGCCTGCGCGGGTACACGGCAGACGAGGTCCTGGCGCAGCCCGTGATGGACGCCCTGACCCCGGAATCACAGCAGCGCATCACCAGCCATCTGCGCACGTTTATCACCGCCGTTGAAGCGGGCGATGAGTCGGCGCGTAGCATGACGACCGAGGTCGCGCAGCCGTGCAAGGATGGCACGATCATCCAGACCGAGGTCGTGACCACCTTTCTCACCGACGCCCGGGGGCGGGTCACCACGGTGCTGGGGGTCTCACGGGACATCACCGCGCGTAAGCAGGCGGAGGCCACCCTGCGTCAGACCATGGACTCGCTCACGGATGCGAACGCCGATCTGGATCGTCAGACGCGCGAGCTTCAAGCCAGTGAGACCCGCGTGCGCGGCATGCTCCAGGAGAAGGAGGTGCTGCTCAAGGAGATCCACCACCGGGTCAAGAATAACCTGCAGGTGATCATGAGTCTGCTGCGGCTCCAGGGCCGGCAGGTGCATGATGCGCAGGCGCTGGCGGCGCTGCGCGACAGCCGCCAGCGCGTCGAGGTGATGGCCCTCGTCCACGAGTTGCTCTACCGCACCGGCGACCTGGCCGCAATAAACGCCACGCTCTATTTCCGGCAGCTCGGCGCTCGGATCACCCAGCTCTATGAGGCGACGACCGGTCATGTCACGATATCGGTCGTCGCCGATGGGATCTGGCTGAGCCTGGACCAGGCGGTGCCGTGCGGGCTGATCGTCAGCGAGCTGCTGGCCAACAGCCTAAAGTATGCCTTTCCGGACGGGCAGCACGGTGAGATCGGGGTCGATCTGCGCGCCACCAGCCCAGATAGGCTCACCCTGACGATCTGGGACAGGGGCGTCGGGATCGCCCCCAACGCAGCGGGGGCGCAGCCTCAGTCACTGGGGATGACCCTCGTCAACGACCTGGTGCGCCAACTCCACGGCACCATCGCGATCGTGAGCCGCGCGGGGGTCACGGCCACGATCACCTTCCCGTATGACGCGGCGCTGGTTCAGTCAGCGACCGCGCACTGATCGCAGCACCACCAGCGTGCGCATGGGCCAGCTACAGGTCGATCACCCCACTGCCCCGTTTATCCAGTAGGACAAGGTTACAGGGAACAGGGAACAGGGAACAGAAATACCGCATCCTGAT
>JBAXES010000771.1:0-2159 GCA_037140315.1 Chloroflexales bacterium | reverse complement strand
TTTGTGCCCAGCAGGCACATGCCGCACTGATTGTGCTGCGGCGCGGCTACGCCGCGCCGCAGCACAATCAGTTTTTTTGTGGGAGAGCGAAGCTCTCCCACACCCTCACCGTGCGCAGTGTTGTTGCCGGCAACAAAAACCTGCGTTGTTTTGCCAAAACAACAAGAAATTCTGGGGGCCGCAGGCCCCCAAGCCCTCGACGTCAGGCGCCCCGCTACTTCTTGGCGAAGAGCGCGCGGTTCTCCTGCACCCAGGCCACCAGCCGGGCGATGCCCTCGGCCACATCCACCTGCGGGCGCCAGCCCAGCTCGCGCTCGGCCTTGGCGATCGCGCTGATGTAGACCGGCTGGTCGCCGGGGCGCCAGTCGCCGGGGCGCACGTCGATCCGGTTGCCGGTGAGCCGCTCCAGCAGCGGGCCGAACTCCGCCCAGACCGAGAGCGCGTTGGCCGGGCCGCCGCCGATATTGTAGATCCGGCCGGAGACCGCGTCGATCCGCTCAAGGGCGGCCAGGTAGGCGGCCACCAGGTCGTCGATGTAGAGCATGTCGCGCACCTGCTTGCCGTCGCCGTAGATCGTGATCGGCCGGCCCATCACGGCGGCGATCACGAAGTGCGCGGCCCAGCCCTGGTCCTCGACCCCCATCTGACGCGGGCCATAGATACAATTCGAGATCTGGATGCCACCGGCCACGAACAGGTGCGAGTCATGCTCGACCTCTAGGTCGTAGACCGGAACCTCGCCCAGCTCCTCGGTCATCGCCAGGCTATCCCAGAACAGCGACCCATCAGCGCGGTAGAGGTGCATCACGCGCTCGAAGTGCTCAGGCAAAGTCTGATTCCACTGCCAGCGCAGCAGGGCGTTCAGCCGCTGCGTGCGGTCAGGGCTGAATGCGTAGCCGATGGCGGCTAGGCGTGGATACATGGCTGCCCCGCCGAGCAGGCGCACCGTCATTTGTACCGTCGGCCCACGCTTGTAGGCCGTCGGCTCTGCCTCAGACATCGAAGTCTCGATGCCGAACTCGGCCAGCAGGCCGCGCAGCTGAGCGATCCAGCTGCGGCCACTCTCCAGATAGGCCACATCCTTCGACTGGGCGAAGTTGGGGGCGACCGCCGTATCGACATAGACCCGACAAAGCTCGGCGCCGAGGAAGCCGCGCAGGAAGGCCCGCTTCACCAGGGCGTGCCCCTGGGCGACGTAGCTGGGCAGCCCGTATGCGACGCGCACCTTATCGCCGACGGGGACGCCGAGCAGCTCGAACAGGGTGAAGACCGGGATCGATTGCTGCTGGATACGGTAAGACGTGCCTTTGACCACATGCCCGCTGGGAAGGGTTGACTCAGCGCTCCACTCGATCATCTTCGATGTGGGCAGGCCCAGCCAGCCCATCCAGGTCGCCACCTCATCAAGCTCCTCGGGCTTGCCGAAATGTTGGACGGTATAGCCGGGTGTCGTCCGCGCCTCGCGGGTGTGGATGCCGAGGTGCCCGTCGCCGAAGAGTCGCCCGACAATCTCGGTGAGCGCCAGCAGGGGCTCGCCGCACAGCGGCAGCATATCCTCGGCGATCCGCTCGGCCTCGTTGATACAGCGCGCGTCGCTCGTCTTCGCCCGCACCGCTGCGAGATAGGTCGCGGCGTCAAGCACAGCGTCGGGCATCTCCACATAGGTCGGCGCGTACTTCGCCTCGGGCAGCACGGCCAGAAAGTCGCCGTAGGCGCAGGTCTGGTTGGTGAACAGGCCGTGGGGCCGCACCACCCGATGCTCGGGGGTGAGGGTGAGCGACATACCGTTCATCGTGGTGATGCGGCGCACCGGCTTGACGCCAGTCTGCCAGGCCCGACGCACCCGCGTCCAGCCATAGCCGCTATGCACAATATCGCCTGGCCGCAGCGCAGAGATCGGCTTGTGGCCGAAGGGCGTGAGCACCGGCTGGTCGGCGGCGAGACACGATTGTCGGAACACCACCGTCTGCAGCCCGTAGATGCGAGCATAGTCGCGCACGTACTGGTCGGCAGAGCCCTTCGAGCAGCCGTAGGGCGAGTGGAAGTCGAGCAGGTGACTCTCGGGCACGCCCGCGGGCATGTCGCGGTAGGCGTAGCGCGTGGCCTGCTCCACCACCGTCACCTCCTCCATGCCGCCGTAGACCTTGTTGGTCGAGGCG
>JBAXES010000770.1:0-2166 GCA_037140315.1 Chloroflexales bacterium | reverse complement strand
CCACCGGGATGGCGATCTGCGCGGCCCGGCGCTCGTGGAGGGGCGGTTGGGCCGGTTGCTCATCGACCACCAGGTCGTCGGGCGCGCCGGGGGTGATGATCGCCGATGGCAGGAGCGCAGCAAGCCGGGCGTCGAGTGCTGCGGCCAGATCGCCGGTCGGCGGGGCCACCTGGAGCCAGAGGCTCTGGTCGTTGACGACGACCAGCGGCTGGCCGATCACCCGCTGAGGCTCGTCGAGCCAGCACTGGTTGACCGCCACGCGCGCTGCGGCCAGCGCCTCGGGGTCTTTGATCTCGCGGGTGTAGCGCGAGCCAAAGGTCATCGCGCGCGGGTCGGTCGCGTGCGGGTAGTCGGCTTCGGCGAGATCCAGCCAGCGCGGCTGCTCCGGCTGGGGCTGGGCCTTCTTCTGGAGGATGAGCAGGTCGGTGGCGCTGGCCGAGCCGCTCATGCGCCGGAAGACGCCGTTTGGCAGGCGGAACGCGCCCAGCAGCACGGCCTGCTCGGCCAGGAAGCTGCGTACCGCCTTGGCCTGCTTATCCAGCGTGCCCCAGCTGGTCAGGAAGACCACCAGGCCGCCGGGGCGCACCAGGCGCAGCGCCTTAGCGAAGAAGTAGTCATGCACTGTGCTCCTCAGCGCGGCGGGCACGGTCGGGTCGTGGACGGCCAGCTCGCCGAAGGGCACGTTGGAGATCGCCAGGTCGAAGCCATTGCTCGGCAGCTCGACGGCCTCGAAGCCGACCCCACCGTGCAGGGTGAGGTCGGGGTGGATGTAGTGCAGGATGCGGGCCGTGACCGGATCAAGCTCGACGGCGGTGATCGCCGCGCGGGCGCGCAGTTCAGGTGGCATCGCCGAGACGAAGTGACCGACGCCGGCGGCGGGCTCGATGATCCGGGGGTGATCCAGATCGCCCAGGCCGAGGCGCAGCACCGCCTGCCAGATGGCGTGAACTAGGTCGAGCGGCGTGTAGAAGGCGGTCAGCGCGGCCTGGCGCAGGCTCCGCGCGTCGGTGGCCGAGAGGAAGGCGGCGTAGCTGTCGTAGAGGACGTAGCGACCGGCCGCGTGGTCATAGCGGAAGAGTCGGTTGAGCAGGGCCGACTCGCCGAAGGCGCTGTAGTGGGCCAGGGCCAGCCGCTCGTCGGCGGTGGCGGGGCGACCGGCGACCTCCAGGTCGTGGACCAGCTGGAGCGCGGCGAGGTTCTTCGCGAAGCGGTCGCCCGCGCCGGTGAAGCTCAGGGCGTCAGGAAGCAGGTGAAACGGTCTGGTGAGAGATGGCGACACAGCAGTACTCCTGGTGATCGGAGGAAACCTGCTATGCTGGCATCACGCCAGCTGGCGTGATACGCTCCGGGAGCTGATCGGGGCTTACCCACCGGGAGCGCTGGCCGCCGCCCGCCGGGCGACCTGCTCTTCCGTGGGCGTCGTCGGGCGCAGCGCGGGCTCGGCAAAGCCTGCCCCGGCGCACACCATGCAGGCGCTGCGGTGCTGTCCACCACAGTCGGGGCAGCGCGGGTCGCCGCGCTGGCGGGCCGTGCGGATGCGCTCGCGTTGGATGGTGGCCCGCTCGGCGGGCGTGGCGTGCGCCCAGATCCAGTCCAGGAACTCGGCGTGCAGCTCCGCCTCAGTCGGTGCGCTATCCCAGGCCATCGGGTCATCGTGACGGAGTATCATGCGCCCTCCTCTTCGGCATAGCTGCGCAGCAGCGGGTCAGCGCGCAGCGTGGCCAACGCCCCGGCGATCACCTGGCGCACCGGCTCGCGGGTCAGCCCCTCGGTCGCGCCGATTACCTCCAGGGTCAGCCGCTCGCCGCCCTCAAAGCCGAAGTAGGCCCGCAGGAAGCGCCGCTCGCGGTCGTTGAGTAAGCGGGCCATCGTGGCTGCGACATCCCGGCGTAGGGATGCGTCGAGCGCGGTCGCCGCCGGGTCGAAGCGCTGATCCGGGAGGATGTCACCAAGTTCGCTCCCATCGTCATCGGCGTGCAGCCGGGCGTTGAGCGAGCGGATCTCCTGGCCGACCTGCTCCAGCTGGGCGACCCGCGCCACCGACCAGCCCAGGTGGGCGGCCAATTCCTCAGGGGCGGGTTCGCGTCCAAGCTGCTGGGCCAGTTGATTCTGCGCCCGGCGCTGCTGGCGCAGCCGGTCGTGGAGGTGGACGGGCAGGTCGATCAC
>JBAXES010000769.1:0-2166 GCA_037140315.1 Chloroflexales bacterium | reverse complement strand
GTCTTGGGGGTGCTGTTTAAGGATATGCGTCTCTTCCGCGCCTTCTCGGCCAGCATGGCCCTCTACCAGCGCAGCGGCGTCCAGTGGCTGGCCCGCAGGAGCGGGGCGCTCAAGCTGATCGGCATGGCCGACACCGAGGCCATGCTGCCGCCCCTGAGTGGTGCCGCCACCGTGCCCCAGGGCCAGATCTACCCGGCAGCGGGCGACCGTCGCTATAGCGTGGCGATCCTCACCGGCTGCATTATGGCCACCGCCTTCAGCGACATTCACGCGGCCACCATCCGCGTGCTGCAGCGGAACGGCTGCGAGGTGCTGCTGCCGCCCGAGCAGGGCTGCTGTGGCGCGCTGCACACCCACGGCGGCGACCTCGACGGCGCGCGCGCCCTGGCCCGCCGGAATATCGCCGCCTTCGAGGGCCTCGGCCTCGATGCGATCATCGTCAATGCTACGGGCTGCGGCAGCACGATGAAGGAGTATGGCCACCTGCTCCATGATGACCCCGAGTGGCGCGGGCGGGCCGAGGCGTTTGTGCGCAAGGTCAAGGATGTCCACGAGTTCCTGGCCGGCATCGAGCTGAACACCGCCGGGCTGGGGCGTCTTGAGCTGAGCGTGACCTACCAGGAACCCTGCCACCTCGCCCACGCCCAGCGCGTCACGGCGCAGCCACGCGCGCTCCTGAGGGCCATCCCTGGCCTGGAGCTGCGCGAGATGCCCGAGAGTTCGCTCTGCTGCGGCAGCGCCGGGGTCTATAACGTCACCCAACCAGAGATGGCCACGTCACTCGGGGCCCGCAAGGTGAGCAATGCGCTCTCAACCCGCGCTCAGGTGATCGCCACCGCAAACCCCGGCTGCGCCCTGCAGCTGGCCGGCGAGCTGCGGCGGCGGGGCGAGGATGTGCATGTGCGCTACATTGTCGAGCTGCTCGATCAGTCGTATGCGGCGGGGTGATCCGCTGCTGGTGTGTGGCGGCGAAGCCGCCACACACCAACAAAAAGCGGTGCGCTGGCTTGGTCACCCCAAGCTCCGCCAGCGATCACGAAATACGTTATAATCCCACTCATTCCATCCGCATAGGTTGCTCAGTCCAAACAGGTATGCCACTTTACAGCTAAAGCTGATATAATCAGCGTCATTGCTCGTGTCTGAATTCACAAAATAAACACCTGGCCAACTTGCCTGGCCCGGTCTAGCATGGCTGCTGCTCATGAGTGATATCACCCTTCAGGCCAGCGTCACTGAGCTTGACGCGGTACGCAACCGCCTTAAGAATGCCCGTGGCAAGCAATTCTGGCGCTCGCTCGATGAGCTTGCCGACACGCCCGTATTTCGGGAGTACTTGGAGCGCGAGTTCCCGCGCGGTGCCGCCGAGCTGAGCGACGCTGTGTCGCGGCGTACCTTCCTCAAGCTGATGGGCGCCTCGCTCGCGCTGGCCGGGCTCTCCGGCTGCACGGCGGCGATCCGCCAGCCCCAGGAGCAGGTCGCCCCCTTCACCCACATCCCGAAGGAGCAGACGCCCGGCATCCCGCTGTACTACGCCAGCGCCCTGTCGCTCGACGGATTTGGCCTCGGCGTGGCGGTGCGCAACTACGACGGGCGGCCGGTGAAGGTGGAGGGCAACCCGCAGCACCCGGCAAGCCTCGGCGCCACCGATATCTACGCCCAGGCCGAGATCCTGAGCCTCTATGACCCAGATCGCCCCGAGACGGCGCTCCAGCAGGGCATCGTCAGCACCTGGGAGAGCTTCCTGGCCGCACTCGGCCAGGTCATGCAAGCTCAGAGCGGCATCGGCGGCAAGGGGCTGCGCGTCCTCACCCCCACGGTCACCTCGCCCACCTTCGCCGCCCAGATGGAGGAGCTGCTCACCACCTACGCCGGCGCGCGGTGGGTGCAGTACGACCCGGTGGGCCGCTCGAACACCTACGAGGGTACGAAGCTGGCCTTCGGCGAGTACCTTGAGCCGCGCTACCGCTTCGACCAGGCCAGCCTGGTGGTCGCCCTCGACGCCGACTTCCTCACCGAGGGGCCGGGCCGCGTGCGCTATGCCCGCGATGCGATGGGCCGCCGCAGCGTCCGCAAGGGCCAGGCCGAGATGAGCCGGATCTATGCGATCGAGCCGGCGCTCACCAACACCGGCATGATTGCCGACCACCGCCTGCCGGTGAAGGC
>JBAXES010000768.1:0-2170 GCA_037140315.1 Chloroflexales bacterium | reverse complement strand
GGCCACCGTGGTGCCCGCCGATATCGCGCAGCCGACCGCCGCGCAGTCCAAGCGGGGCCGCGGGCGGCCTCGGCGCGAGGCCCCGCCCCCCGCAGCAGTCACACCCGCGCCCGAGCCGTTTGAGCAGGCGTCTCCGCCGAGCAGGATCCACGTCGCGCCGGCGGCCTATGATTGCGACGACCCCATGCTAGGCCAGATCCTCCGGCTCTGGTCGTCGCTGCACCCGCACGCGCGCCGCGCAGTGGTGATCTATGCGAGCACGCTCTGGGCCGAGACCGCCCACGAGGGGTAGCAGGGACTGACATCGCGAAACTAGTGTTAGACTTGCACAATCCTGCCGCGATAGAGCCGTATCTATGTATAATAGGTGGCTGTTCTCGTGGCATAGCGCGGGGCTCGTATCGGGCCTGGCGTGTAAGATTGTGAGCAACATTGTATGGGAACCATCCTTCAGCAGCTGCCGGTCGGCGCGAAGATCGGCCTGGCGTTCTCGGGCGGACTCGACACGAGCGCCGCGCTCCACTGGATGCGCGCCAAGGGCGCCATCCCCTATGCCTACACGGCCAACCTCGGGCAGCCCGACGAGCCGGACTACGAAGATATCCCGCGCCGCGCGCTAGCCTACGGGGCCGCCGCTGCGCGCCTGGTCGACTGCCGCGCGCAGCTGGTGGCAGAGGGGCTCGCCGCGATCCAGTGCGGCGCCTTCCACATCACCACGGCGGGGGTGCCCTACTTTAACACCACGCCGCTGGGGCGGGCGGTGACCGGCACAATGCTGGTGGCCGCGATGAAGGACGATGAGGTTAACGTCTGGGGCGATGGCAGCACCTTCAAGGGCAATGACATCGAGCGCTTCTACCGCTACGGCCTGCTGGTGAACCCGAGCCTGCAGATCTACAAGCCCTGGCTGGATCAGGCGTTCATCGATGAGCTCGGCGGCCGCGCCGAGATGTCGGCCTACATGACGCAGCACGGCTTCGACTACCGCATGTCGGCGGAGAAGGCCTACTCGACCGACTCGAATATGCTCGGCGCGACCCACGAGGCCAAGGATCTGGAGCACCTCAGCAGCGGGGTATATATCGTCAACCCGATTATGGGCGTGCCCTTCTGGCGCGATGAGACGGCGATCGCCTATGAGGAGGTGCACGTCACCTTTGATGCCGGGCTGCCGGTGGCGATCAATGGCGCGCCGTTTGCCGACCACGTGGCCCTGATGGCCGAGGCCAACCGGATCGGCGGGCGGCACGGGCTCGGCATGAGCGACCAGATCGAGAACCGTATTATCGAGGCCAAGAGCCGCGGGATCTACGAGGCCCCCGGCATGGCGCTGCTGCATATCGCGTATGAGCGGCTGGTGACCGGCATCCACAACGAGGGCACCATCGAGCAGTACCGCGAGAGCGGGCGGCGGCTTGGCCGCCTGCTCTACGAGGGCCGCTGGTTCGACCCGCAGGCGATCATGCTGCGCGAGTCGTCGCAGCGCTGGGTGGCGCGGCTGATCACCGGCGATGTGACGGTCGGGCTGCGCCGCGGGAACGACTACTCGATCCTGAACACCGAGTCGCCGAACCTGACCTACGACCCGCAGCGGCTGACCATGGAGAAGGGCGAGTCGTCGTTCTCGCCGCAGGACCGGATCGGGCAGCTCACCATGCGCAATAACGATATCGCCGACACGCGGCAGAAGCTCTCGGCCTACCTGAGCGGCGGCCTGCTCACCGATCGCGGGGTGCTGCCCCAGATCGCCGGGCCGCAGGATGAGCCCCAGGCCTGACCACAGCCCTAGTACTGCGTCCGAGCTTCTATGCCGGGTTGGGAGAGGCGCGGAGAGGGCTTGTCCCTCTCCGCAAAAACCCCTTTACCGCAATACCGCAAACGTCGCCCTGTCACCTTGGATATCCCGCCCCATGTCACCCTGAGCGAAGCGAAGGGTCTTCCCATCCACGCGCCTGGAAGATGCTTCGCTTCGCTCAGCATGACCGGAATGCGCACAGGGTGAGTTTTGCGGTATTGCCCTTTACCCCTTCAAATAAGCTCGGACGGAGTACTAGTACAACTCCCCGGAGATGCCTATTCTGGTGACACCAGCCGCCCCCAAGGGCTGGGGGCGACTGGGTGCAGGCATGAGTTGTCAGGCAGCCGCAGGTGCAGCCTCAGCGAGTGCCTC
>JBAXES010000767.1:0-2196 GCA_037140315.1 Chloroflexales bacterium | reverse complement strand
ATCCTGATGCAGTGCAATTGCCTGAACGGTAACGTACGCTGAAACCTTGTCTTAGCATAGACCTACCCGATGACATTCAGATTATCACATATTCCCTTTGGGTGCCCATGCTTAAATATCTTGACTATTTCAGTTATATATGTTAAGTTTACAACACTACTCTTATAATCACCGCCCGAAGGAGGATCGCTATGCGCGTCTCACTCTTCGCACCTGCGGATCAGCCGCCGACGGCGCTGCGCAGCCAAGCGTTCGTCGCGATCGAGAACCAGGCCGTCGCCGCTGAGATCGCCGGCTTCAGCGCGCTCTGGCTGGCCGACGAGTGGCTGCGCATCCCGCCCCGGCTCCCCGTCGCCCTGGGCCTGATCCAGAAGCTCAGCGTCGTCACCGACCGGATCGATCTCGGGGTGGTGATCCGCCTCCCGCCCGCCGCGCTCTGGGCACGCCTGCTCGATGAGCTGCGCCGCCTCGACGACCTAGCCAGCGGGCGCGTGCGGGTCGCCCTCGATCTGCGCGACGCGGACACCGTCGCCAGCGCGGAGGCGATCAACGATCTGCTGGACGCAATCAGTGAGCGCTTGGACGCCCACGGCACGCCGAGCCTGCCCCGCCGCCTGAGCCTGCTAGCCGACCCGCTCAGCGCGGCGGCGGCGGGCAGGCGCGGCCTGGGCCTGCTCGTCGCGCCGGACGATGATCTGCACGCGCGTCGCCTCGCCCTGGCGTACTACCACGCGGCCCGCGCGGCCCGCCCGGGCTGGGTGACCCGGCTGCTCAGCGTGGCGGTTGGCGCAGACCCCGACGCGGTGGCGGCGCTCCGCCGCCAGCTGCCGCTTGAGGCCCCGCTGCTCAGCGCCGCCGCCGAGCGCACCCTGGTCGGAACCGCGACCGAGGTGACGGCGCAGCTTACGGTCGCGCAAGCTGCCGACGGGCTTGATGAGCTGATCTGCGCCCTGGCGCCTGGGGCACTGCGCCCTGCATTGCCGCTCCAAACCCTTGATCTGCTCGGGCAACGTGTGATACCGTATCTCCACGCCACGCCGTCACCCATCAAGTAGTAAACAAGTTCTCGTTTCACCCTATCCCCGCAAGGAAGCCGCAAGGCTTCAGCCCCAATACCCTGCGGCCGATAGGGAGCCTCGCAACTTTTACCTGGGTGGTTCGGTGCATGTGGAGGGCGCATTAGCCGTTCGCCTACACACCGTCTTCCGCCCCGCTTCGCGTCTTTCGCGATCCAAACGGGTTGACGCCCCCCCCAGAGGCCCTATAATGCCTGTTGTCATCCGCACCTGATCCGGCCATAGCCAGAAGAGAGCCTCGATGTCTGCACGCCGCAAGCGCTGGGATCTGCTGCCCGGTGCCCCCACCGACTTCGCCCGCCGCATCGGCCGCAGCCCGCTGCTGGCGACTCTGCTCTACCAGCGCCAGCTGCGCGACCCTGACGCCGTGCGCGCCTTTCTCGATGCCGACTATCGCGGCGGGCTTCACGACCCGCTGCTGATGAGGGGCATGCCCGAGGCTAGCGCGCGTATCGCCCGCGCCATCGCCGAGGGCGAGGCGATGGCCGTCTACGGCGACTTCGACACCGACGGCGTGACGGCGGTGACGCTGCTCGTCCAGGCGATCACGGCCATGGGCGGCGACATCCGGCCCTACATCCCCCACCGCACCCGCGAGGGCTACGGCCTGAACAACCTGGCGGTCGAGCAGCTGGCCGAGGACGGGGTGCGCCTGCTGATCACCGTGGACTGCGGGATCAGCAATGTGGACGAGGTGGCCCAGGCCAATGTGCTGGGCCTGGATGTGATCGTCACCGACCACCACCACCCGCCGGCCGAGCTGCCCGCCGCCCTGGCTGTGGTGAACCCCAAGCAGCCCGGCTGCGCCTACCCCTACAAGCAGCTGGTGGGCGTCGGCATCGCCTTTAAGCTGGTGCAGGCCCTGGTGAAGCGCGGGCTGCGGCTGGGCAAGCTGCGCGGGCGCGACCTGCTCGACGTGGTGGCCCTCGGCACCGTGACCGATATGGGGCCGCTCGATGGCGAGAACCGCGTGCTGGTGAAGGCCGGGCTGGAGGCCCTGAACGCCACCCAGCGCCCCGGCCTGAAGGCCCTGGTGGAGGTGTCCGGCCTGACCTTGGGCAAGGTCGACTCGGCGGCGATCGGGTATATGCTCGGCCCACGGATCAACGCCGCCGGGCGT
>JBAXES010000766.1:0-2200 GCA_037140315.1 Chloroflexales bacterium | reverse complement strand
GTCCAGGAGGCCCTGAACAATGTGGTCAAGCACGCCGCCGCCCGCAATGTCACGGTGTCGCTTGAGTTCGGCGCCGAGCGCGTGCTGCTGAAGGTTGCCGACGACGGGCACGGCTTCGACCCCGAGGCCACGCCCTCGGGGCAGGGCCGCCACCTGGGCATGATCAGCATGCGCGAGCGGGCCGCTGAGATTGGTGGCACAATGGAGCTGCGATCAAGGATCGGCGGCGGCACCGAGGTGACCGTCGCTGTGCCGCGCGCTGCGGCGTAAGTAGGACACCGTCCGAGCTATGCTCATAGGTTTGGAGAGGCGAAGGAGAAGCCGATGGAAGCGATTACCGTGATGCTGATCGACGACCACCGCGTGGTGCGCCAGGGCCTGCGCGACTTCCTGGAGCTGCAGGACGACATCGAGGTGGTGGGCGAGGCGAGCAGCGGCGCCGACGGCGTGCAGCTGGCCCGCGACCTGCTGCCCGACGTGGTGCTGATGGATCTGGTGATGCCCGGCATCGACGGCGTCGAGACGACCCGCCAGCTGAAGACGGTCAGCCCGAGCAGCAAGGTGATCGTGCTGACCAGCTTCAGCGACGACAACAAGGTCTTCCCGGCGATCAAGGCCGGCGCGATCTCCTACCTGCTCAAGGACATCTCCCCCGAGGAGCTGGCCCACGCCATCCGCGCCGCCCAGCGCAACGAGGCCGTGCTGCACCCCGAGGTGGCCGCCAAGCTCATGCAGGAGTTCAGCGCCCCGCGCTCCGACTCGCCCCCCGTCGACCAGCTCACCCCGCGCGAGATGGACGTGCTGCGCCTGGTGGCCAAAGGCATGTCGAACAAGGAAATTGCTGACACTCTGATTATTTCAGAGAAGACAACCAAGACCCACTTGTCAAATATTTTGTCAAAACTTCACCTCGCAGATCGTACTCAAGTGGCGATTTATGCGCTCAGAAAGCGGTTGGTGCCGATGGACGATGGAAATTAATCATTTACACATTAATCTGAAGATAGTGTAAATGATTTCTTGAGGGCTCTCTTTGAGAGTCCTTTCTTTTTGGAGCTTGACAGATCACCTTACACGGATTAGAATAAACGAGCTAATTATCCGGTAACAGAGCCGTCATGGCCGACATCGGGCCGCTGATGGGCGCACGCCGCCGCAGGCGCATCGCCGAACTGCGGGGGGCCCGCGGTGCAGCCGCGCCGCATCGGCGAGTCCGGGCTGTGCTATGATGTGCGCATCGCCGCATAACCCACGGACAGACGCTATGCCCCGCATGATCCTGCTCGGCACCGGCACCGGAGTCCCCGACGCCGACCGCGAGAACACCCATATGGTCTGGGACGGGCCGGGCGGCCCGCTGCTGATCGACGCCGGCGGCAGCACCTACCAGCGCCTGCTGCGGGCCGGGCTCGACCCGCAGGGGATCCAGGGCATCCTGCTCACGCACAGCCACTGCGACCACATCAACGGCCTGGCGGCGCTGCTGTTCAGCCTGCGCCTCGCCGGGCGCGCGGCGCCGCTGCCGATCTACGGCCTCGCGCCGACCCTGGAGCTGGCGCAGCGCATCCTAGACGCCTTCGCCCTCGACGGCCTGCACCCGCCGATCGTCTGGGCGGATCTGCAGGCCGGCGACCGCATCACGCTCGCCGAGGGCTGGGCCATCCGCACGGCGCTGACGGCGCACAGCCGGCCGTGCCTGGCCCTGCGCATTGAGCACGCCGCGAGCGGGCGGGCGCTGACCTACTCGGCCGACACCGAGCCGTGCCCGGCGGTGGCCGATCTGGCCCACGGCGCGGCGGCGCTCATCCACGAGGCGACCACGCCGGAGCCCTTCGGCGGCCACACCACGCCCCGGCAGGCCGGCGCGGTGGCCGCCGCAGCGGGGGCCGGACGGCTGACGCTAGTACACTATAGCCCGCGCTGGACGATGCCCGAGGATCAGGCGATCGCCGAGGTGCGGGCCGGGGGCTACGCTGGGCCGGCCGAGATCGGCCGCGAGTATCAGGTGATCGTGCTATGACCGGCGCGATCTTCCCCAGCCCAGAGCTGGCGACGCGCATCGACCTGGCCCTGGCGGCCCACGCCGCCTCATACGGGACGAGCATCGCGCTGCTGTGCCCGAGTAGCCAGGCGGCGGCGCTGCATGTGGGCGGGGGGTGGGCCGCCCACATGCAGCGCCGCCGCCTGGCTACTCGGGCAC
>JBAXES010000765.1:0-2207 GCA_037140315.1 Chloroflexales bacterium | reverse complement strand
GGGCCAGACGCTGCCGTCCGGGCAGGAGGTGCGCCTGATCTTCCGCACGCCGATGGACGCGGCCTCGCTGCGGGCCGGCCTGCGGATCGACCCGCCAGTGGGCAGCCTGCCGCTCCAGGTGAGCGACACCGAGGTGCGCCTGCAGCCTGACCTGCGGCCGTCGATGACCTACACGCTCACGGTGGGCGCCGACACGCCCGACCGCAGCGGCGAGCCCCTCGGTATCACAGCCACGGTGCGGCTGACGGCCGCCCGCGCCGCGCCGTCCCTGCGCGCGCCCGACGCGACCGCACATGTGATCGGCCTGCCGATCAGCCGGACGGCCCAGATCGCCCTGGAGCGCGTCAACCTCTCCCGCCTCGACCTGAGCCTCTACCGGCTCGATGCGCCGACGGCGGTGCGGGCGATGGACCTCGCACCCGACGAGTGGCGCGACTTCAGCCCCGAGCGCTACGGGCAGGCCATGGCCCGCAGCTGGCAGCTGGCGCTGAGCGACCCGGTCGACGTCCCGGCGCGCGACCCGATCACGGTCGCGCTGGCCGACGGCGCGCCGCTGGCCGCAGGCATCTACTACCTGCGGGCGATCACCCAGGAGGGGCCGCGGGCCGACCTGCTACTGGCAGTGTCGCCGCTGGCGCTCACGCTGCGCCAGAGCGATAGCCAGGTGCTTGTCTGGGCCACCGACAGCGCCAGCGGCGCGCCCGCGCCCGGGGTGCCGCTGGCGCTCTACGTCGGCGAGACGCTGCTCACCCGTGGGCAGACCGGCCCAGACGGGGTGTGGCGGCAGCCGATCCAGCGGCCAGCCGGGGCGGCGCCCTACCTGGCCCTCGCCGAGGGCTCCGCGCCGACGCTCGTCCGCGGCGACTGGCTGGCCGCCCGGCCCGCCGCAGACGCGCCGCGCTCCCGCAGCCTGATCTTCCTCGACCGGCTCGCCTACCGGCCTGGCGACCGCGTGCAGATCGGCGGCGTCGCCCGCACGCTCGCCGACGGCGCTATGGCTCTGCCCGCCGACGACACGCCCTGCCGCATGCAGCTCGAGTCGGATAACCCGGCCGCGCCCGGCCCGAGCGCGACCTGCGCGGTGTCCGCGACCGGGGCCGTGAGCGGCACGCTGCGCCTCACGCCGCAGCAGCCCGCGGGCGACTACCGCCTGCTCGTCCGCATCGGCGACAGTACGACCGCCCTGAGCCTGCGCGTGTCCGCCGACGCCACGCAGGTCAGCCTGAGCGTCGCGCCGATCAGCGGCGGCCATGCGCGCATCCTGGCTAGCCAGGCCGGGCTGCCCCTGGTCGGCGCCACCATTAGCTGGACGCTCAGCCTGGAGCCGCTGGCGCTGCCCGCCAGCCGCGAGGGGTTTCATTTTGCCGCCGACCTCGCCGCGCCGGCGCTGATCAGCGGATCGGGCACGACTGACACCGGCGGCCAGCTGGCGGTGCCGCTGCCCGCGCGCCCGGCGCCAGAGTCCACCCTGCGCTACCGGCTGCGGGCCGAGCTGAGCGCCGCGAGCGAGCCGTCGGCAAGCGACCAGATCGCGGGCCTTATCCCGCCGGCCCACGACCGGGTCGGCGTGCGCCTGCCGACCCGGATCGTGCTGGGCGATGAGCGGGCGACGGTCGATCTGCTGGCTATCGCCGCGACCGGCACCCCCGCGCCAGGTCGGCTGATCGATGTGGCGGTCTACCGGCGCGGCAATACGGACGGCCCGCCGCTGATCGCGCGGAGCGCCACCAGCGACGCGCAGGGCCGCGCCAGCGTGCAGCTCGTCCAGCTGCCCGCCGGGGCCTACGAGATCGTCGCGAGCCTGGGGAGTAGCACTAGCAGCGCCGGGCTGTGGGTGGCAGGCGGCCGCTACGTTGGCTGGCAGGGCGCGCCGGGGCAGGTGGAGGTGGTGACTGACCGCGACAGCTACCGCCCCGGCGACGTGGCCCGCCTGCTAGTGACCTCGCCCTACGCCGACTCTAGCCTGCTGCTGACCACCGAGCGGGGCACCCTGCGCAGCGCCGAGGTGCGTGACCTGCGGGCCAGCCAGCTGATCACCCTCGCCATCACCCCCGACATGGCCCCGGCGATCAGCATCGGCGCTGTGGTGTCCGCCGGCTCCGGGCGGCTGGCGGGCGGCACCGCCATCCACGTCACCGACGGTCTGCCCGCCCTCGCCGTGGCCGTCGCCGCCGACAGCCAGCAGTACGCGCCCGCCGGCACCGCCG
>JBAXES010000764.1:0-2208 GCA_037140315.1 Chloroflexales bacterium | reverse complement strand
GTCCCAGCCCATGCGCCTGATCAGCGCCCCGCCCTCGATCATCCCCTGGTAGCCCTCGTAGATCGCGTACACATCGCAGCCGCAGCTGATCCCGGTGCGGACCACCGACCGCACGGCCGGGTTCATCCCTGGCGCGTCCCCGCCGCTCGTCAGCACGCCGATGCGCACCTTCTCCTGCGTAGACATAGGCTCTCTCCCGGTGTGTCGCCCCGCCGACCGGTGGGGGTGAGGGGGCAGATTCGCCGCCCCACGTTCTTTTTTTGTTGGTGTCTGGCGGCAGAGCCGCCAAACACCAGCAGAAAGCTGGCTCTGGGGCACCGCCCCAAGGTGCTGCGACGGCCCTGGGCCATCCCGACCATCACGCAGGGAACATCCCGCTGATAGACTCGTGCGTGTAGATTCTCCGGATCGCCTCGGCGAAGAGCGGGGCCACTGAGACGGACTCCATTTTTGGCGAGAGCTGCACCGGCTGGGTCTCAATCGTATCGGTGAAGAACAGCTTCTTCAGCGGGCTGCCGTCGATCTTCTCGATCGAGCTCGGGGTGAACACGCCGTGGGACACCATCGCGTAGATCGCAAGGGCGCCGGCGTCGCTGAGCCGGCGGGCCACCTCGGCGAGGGTGCCCCCCGAGATGGTAAAGTCATCGACGATCAGGGCCGTCTTGCCGGCGACATCGCCGATGATCTCCAGCACCTCGGCCTGCTCGCTGTGGTCGGGGCGCTCCTTGTTGGCGATGGCCAGGGAAGCGCCCAGGTAGGAGGCGTAGCGCCGGGCCGCCTTGACGAACCCCGCGTCGGGCGAGACCACCACCAGGTTCGGCAGGTTCATACTGCGCACGTGGTCGCAGAGCACCGGCAGGGCGTACAAGTTGTCCACCGGGATGCGGAAGAAGCCCTGGATCTGCGGCGCGTGCAGGTCCATCGTCACCACCCGGTCGGCCCCGGCCGCCTCGATGCAGTCGGCGCAGACGCGGGCGCGGATGCTCACCCTGGGCTCGTCCTTCTTGTCGCCCTTGGCGTAGCTGAAGTAGGGGATGACGACCGTGACCGAGGCGGCGCTGGCTCGGCTGAGCGCATCGATCCAGAAGAGCAGCTCCATGAAGCTGTCGTTGGTCGGGAAGACGGTGCTCTGGACGATGAACGCCTCGCGGCCGCGCACATTCTCGAGCACGCGCACGAACGTGTTTCCCTCAGAGAAGATCTTCGTCTCGCTCTTGCCCGGCAAGGTGTTGAGGTAGGCGCAGATGCGGCTGGTGAGGGCGCGGCTGCTGCTGCCGGCGAAAATGACGACATCCTCGAATCCCATGACGATCCTCCGCGTCGGACGGCTTTTCGGCGGCTAGTATAGCACGGGGAGGTGTGGATCGTGAAAGACGCGAAGCGGGGCGAGAGACGCGAACGCGAAGGGCGCGGATCGGCGATGACATGGCGCTCACGAGTGCTGGCTGGCCGCGCCGATCGGGGGTGTGAGCAGGTCGATCAGCTCGCCGATCGGGCGTCCGCCCTGGGCCGCGTGGCGCATGGGCTGGTTGGCATTGATCATATAGCAGTTGTGCCGACCGACCCGCGCCCGCATAATGTAGGCGCTCTCCTCCAGGTCGCGGATCAGCCGCTGCACCGCCCGCTCGGTGATCCCCACCACCTCGGCGATCTCCTTGGTCGTCATGCGCTGGTTGCGGGCGATGCAGAGCAGCACCTGCGAGTGGTTGGTCAGAAATGTCCACGTGTGCATCGGCGGGGCTCCACAGGGCGCTGCGGGAGGCAGGCTGTCGCTCTCACGAAATGGGTGAGGTGCCTATTATAGCGCGTCTCGTAGGGTGATCTCGCTGCGCTCCTTGCCCTTGCCAGGGTTCTTGCCAGGCCTGTTGCAACGATACTGCTGGCATATGTCACCCCGAGCGCAGCGAGGGGTCTTCCCAACGCGGAGGAGGGAAGATTCCTCGCTGCGCTCGGGGTGACAGGACCCGGTTGGTCGGCGTTTGCCAGCAGTATCGCGCAACGTCGCCCGCCCGCTTACGCCTACGGCACGCGCGATGTGCGGACGTTGCAACGGCCCTGGGGTTCTTGCACCGCAGTTTGACAGCTTTTCGGGCTGCTGCTATACTCCGCGCGTCACCGAGCGAGCGAAAGTTACCTGGCCCATGTTTTCTACTATCTCGAAGCAGGATAAGCGCGTGAAGAAGCCGGCCCAGCGGCCTGGTTAGCGCT
>JBAXES010000763.1:0-2218 GCA_037140315.1 Chloroflexales bacterium | reverse complement strand
GACCCAGCTTTTTGTTGGGTTTGGGCGGCTTCGCCGCCCAAACCCAACAAAAAAAACAAGGTGGGGGCGGCGAAGCCGCCCCCACACCCCCACCAGGAGCCGCGCCCGCTATATCTGATCGAGGTAGTCCTTGAGGAGCTTGCCGAGGCGCGGGTGGCGCAGCTTGCGCAGCGCCTTGACCTCGATCTGCCGGACGCGCTCGCGGGTCACGCCGAAGGCCTTGCCGACCTCCTCCAGAGTGCGCGGCTGGCCGTCGGCGAGGCCGTAGCGCAGCTCGAGCACCCGGCGCTCGCGCTCGGTGAGCTGGTCGAGGGCGGTGGCGATCTGCTGGCGGAGCATGCCGCTGGCGGCGGCGTCATCGGCGTCGAGGGCGTGCGGGTCGGGGATGAAGTCGGCCAGGGTGCTGTCGGCCTCCTCGCCCACTGGCGTCGCCAGCGAGACCGGGTCCTGGGCGGTGCGGCGCAGCTCGCGCAGCTTCTCCTCGCTCATGCTGAGCGTGAGCGCCAGCTCGCTGTCGTTCGGCTCGCGGCCGAGGGTCTGGGTGAGCTGGCGGCGGGCGGCCTGGATGCGGTTGAGCGTCTCGCCGAGGTGGACTGGCAGGCGCACCAGGCGGCTCTGGTCGGCCAGGGCGCGCGAGAGGGCCTGCTTGATCCACCACGTCGCGTAGGTCGAGAACTTAAAGCCCTTATCGTGGTCGAACTTCTCGATCGCCCGCAGCAGGCCCAGGCTGCCCTCCTGGATGAGGTCGAGCAGGGGCAGGCCGCGGTCGCGGTAGCGCTTGGCGATGCTGACGACTAGGCGCAGGTTCGCGGCGGCCATCTGCTGGCGCGCCTCGTTACCATCATTGATCTGCTGGCGCAGCTGCATGGCCTCGCGGCTATCGGCGGGGAGGCTGCCGATCTTGCGCTCGGCGTTCTGGCCGCGCTCGATCGCCTGGGCCAGTCGCTTCTCCTGCTCGGCGTTCAGCAGGGGCACCTGCCCGATCTCGCGCAGGTAGAGCCGCACGCTATCGCCGAGCAGCGCGTCGGAGAGGCCCTCGTCCAGATCGATCACCGTCGCGCTCACCGGCTCGTCCTCGGGCGCGGGGTCGTCGGCGCTGTCGCGCACGGGGATGCTGGCCTCGGTCAGGGCCGCGTAGATCGCGTCCACCACCTCAAGCGCCTCTTCAGCGTTGGGGACGAGGCCCTGGATCTCTTCGAAGGTCACAAAGCCGCGCTGACGTCCAAGGGTGATGAGGCCCTGGATGTCGACCGGGGCGGCGGATGATGGGCCGCGCGCAGTATCAGGGTGGGTCTGAGCCATAGCATTATCCTCGACCGGGCGAATCGGCGGCGGGCTGGCCACATGCTGCTGGCCGGTGCGCCCACGCCTGCGATACCGTAGCTGACACAGCGTTGGTTTCCTGGAAAAAGAGCGAGGGACAGTGGCGATATCGCGCCCATGGTATGGGGCGTATTGTAGCATACCTGCCGTCGGCGTGCGGCTGCGGCGCTGCTGGCTTGCCCTCACCCCAGCAGCGCGCGCACCTCGGCGGCGCTGGCGCAGGCCAGGGCGCGCCCGGCCAGGTCGGCGCACCCCGCGCTATCGACGGCGCGGATGGCCGCGCGCACCAGGGGCAGGCTGCCCGGCCCGCAGCTCAGCTCATCGACGCCGAGGCCGATCAGCAGGGCGGTGGCCGTGGGGTCGCCGCCAAGCTCGCCGCAGACGGCGACGTGCCGCCCGTGGCGGTGGGCGGCCGCGCATGCCATGGCGATCAGCCGCAGCACAGCCGGGTCGAGCGGCTGGTACAGGGCGGCGATCCGGCTGTTGCCGCGGTCGCAGGCCAGGGTGTACTGGGTCAGGTCGTTGGTGCCGATGCTGAAGAAGTCGGCCTCGCGGGCCAGGGCATCGGCGTTCAGGGCGGCCGCCGGCACCTCGATCATCACGCCGAGCTGCGGGCTGGCGGCCTGGGCAAGGCCCTCGGCGGCGAGCTCCGACCTGGCCTGATCAAGCAGGGCGCGGGCCTGGCGCAGCTCGTCCACGGTGCTGACCATCGGCAGCATGATCCGGATGTCGGCGTCGGCCCCGGCGCGCAGCAGGGCGCGCAGCTGCGGCAGCAGGATGTCGGGGCGGCTCAGGCCGATGCGCAGGCCGCGCCAGCCCAGGAAGGGGTTCTCCTCGTGGGGCAGCGGGAAGGCCGGCAGGTGCTTGTCGCCGCCCACGTCGAGGGTGCGCACGG
>JBAXES010000762.1:0-2228 GCA_037140315.1 Chloroflexales bacterium | reverse complement strand
TCTATTGTACGGAACCCTGCTCGCCTGAGTGTCTAGATTCTTGGGTCCACTATATCTCGCTGAGCGAGTCGGCAGCGTTGAGGGGTGAGCGGTCAGGCGCACATCCCCGGCTCTGCGGCGAGATTCGCTGCGAAGGGACTGCCTCTATCCGTTGGCGACGACGATCACACGGTCGCCGCGCCCCAAGCAGACCGGGCGCGATTTGGGCGGGTTCAGCACCATCCCGTACCCGTGATCCCGGTCGGCTTCGTGGCCCTGGGTGCGGAAGCCGATCGCACACTCGCCACGCTGGCGTGCCGCCTCCACCACGGTCGCAAACAACAGATCTGCACCCTCACGCACATATGTGGACGCCGGCCTGAGGAGGATCTTGGTGCCGACCGGGTCGAGCAGGGTGTGGAAGACCTCAGTGAGGGCCGTGTTCTCGGCCACCTGCACCGCCAGCTGGCTGATCAGACGTTCGCTGACAATGAAATCGTCGGCGCGGGCGCTCTCGGCGAGGGTGCGGTTGCGCACATCCATCATCTCGCTGACGATCGAGAAGGGGTGGCCGTGGGTGTCGGCGATCTGGCGCAGGTGCAGCAGCGTGACAAGGGTCAGCGAGTCGGCGCGCTGGTGGTCGAGCGTGTCGGAGGCGCAGAGGACGACGACATGCTGGTAGGCGGGGATGTCCAGCCGATCCAGCAGGGCGCGGTCGGTGGGGTCGCCCGGCTCGTAGGTGACGTGCTGGTTGCGCAGCTCAGGGGTGAGGGTGGCAACCACTTCGGAGGCGCTGGCGTGGTCGGCGACGATGGTGAGGGTCGAGCCGGGCGAGACATAGGCATCGAGCTGGTGAACTATTGTCGGGGCACGCCGGTTCCAGCCGAGGATGAGCGTGCGCTCGGGGGTGTGCGCCGCCGGGGTGGCGGGCATGATCGCCGCCGCGCTGATGGCGGGTGGCGTGCCCGTGCGCAGGCGCATTGTAGCGTCATTCTGCACGATGGCGATGATGCGATCGCCGGGGCCGATGAGAGTCGTGGGCAGCGGGTTGAGCAGCGGGCGACCGTCGCGGGGCGCGATGCCGATCACGGCGGCGTCCTCATAGGCCAGCAGCACATCGCCGAAGGCCCGGCCAACCAGCGCGGACTCCTCGTGCACATAGATCTCATTGCCCTCGAACGACATGAGCTCGCTGTAGACGAGCGAGAGGCCGGCCTGCCGACAGGTCTGCGCGATCAGGCGGGCGATCACATCGCTGCTCAGCACTAGCTGCACCTCGGTGCCGCCGACCATCTGCGCGACCGACTGGTGGCGCTCGCTGTGCAGCACCGCCGCGATCGTATAGGGTTCCGGCCTGCGGTCGGGCGCGTGCGTCAGGGCCAGGATGGTCTTGATCGTCTCGGCGTCGGGGTCGATCTGATCCGCGTCGGGCAGAATAATCACCGCGCGGGAGGTCTGCGGGCTCACGAGGTCGAGGTCGGCGTGCTCGATCGGGCTGCCGCGCCGGCAGACCACATGCGTGTTGCCGGTAGCGCCGAGGCGGTGGCGGATCTGGTCTTCCATCTCCACCTGATCGTGGTCGCCGAGGATGGCAATGGTGGCCCGGCGCTGGCCGGTGTTGGCGGCGACGAGCTCGGCCACGACGATGAAGATCTGCGTAGACCAGCCGAGAATGACGGTGTGGTTGTGCTCGATAATCAGCGAGCGGCCGCGGCGGAGGCGTTCGATGCGACTCTGGATGCCGGCGCTAAGCAGGCCGATCAGGATGGAGACCATGCCCAGGCTCATCAGGGTGACAAGCAGCATGATCACCAGAAAGGGGAAGGGGCTGTCGAAGTTGCCGGGAGGGTTGGGGACAAGCGACTGGAAGATCAGGTTCCAGAGCACCTCACGCGGCCCCAGGCCGGCCTGGTCGGAGATCCCGCCGAGGGCCAGATCGAGGCCAAAGGCGCCCAGGATCAGGGTGATGGTGGCGATGGCGAGCCAGGCGACGAGCGCCGCAGGGCCGCGCGCAAGGGTGGAGTCGAAGCGGTAGCGTAGGCGCTGGCCCAGTGAGTGTTTCATGTACTCACCGCCCCGGCCTCCGCCGCTTGGCCCTGCGCCCGCGGGCGCGCTGCGCGAGGATGGCCGCGAAGCCGGGGGTGGCATCCCAGCGGGCGCGGGGCCACGCGGCGAGCAAGGCATCGGCGACCCTGATCACGGCGGTGGCGTTGGGGCCGTCAACCCCGCAGATCAGCACGTCGGTCACG
>JBAXES010000761.1:0-2230 GCA_037140315.1 Chloroflexales bacterium | reverse complement strand
GTTCCTGCAGACGGCGCGGCGGACGCGCCCCAGATTCACGCCCGACGCCGCAGAGCTCGCGCTGATCGGCGCGATCTGCGAGGCCCTCGACTGGCTGCCCCTGGCGATCATGCTGGCGGCGGGCCTGGCGGACGAGCTCAGCCCTGCGGCGATCCTGGAGCTCGTGCGGGCCGACCTCGACGCGCTGCAGAGCGACCTGCGCGGCATGCCCGACCGCCACCGCAGCATGCGCGCGCTCTTCACGAGCAGCTGGCAGCTCCTGCCCGACGATCAGCGGCGCCTGATGGAGAACTGCGCGCTCTTCGCGGCGAGCTTCAGCCGCGCCGCTGCGGCCGCCGTGGTCGGCCCCGGCGGCGCGCCGAGCGCGCGGTCGGTCGGTCGATCCCTCGCCGCCCTGGCCGACCACGCCCTGCTCCAGCGCGCCGGCCCCGAGCGCTACGCCCTGCACCCCCTGGCCCGCCAGTTCGCCGCCGAGCGTCACGCGCGGCTGCCCGCCGCCGAGCAGGCGGCCAGCCGCGCCCGGCACCGGGCCTACTTTCTGGGCCTGGTCGCGCAGCACGCCGATGCCATCGTCGGCGCCAACGGCCACGCGGCGGTCGAGCTGCTGCACGCCGAACTCGCCGACATCCATCTGGCCTGGCACGACGCCAGTCAGACCAACGACATGTCGCTCATAGGGGTCGCAGTGCAAGGGTTGCTCGATCTCGTACGGAGCGGCGAGCTCTATGCGACGAGCACCTTTACCTTCGCGCCGGCAATCGCGCAGCTACGCGCCCATGGAGCCGACGACAGACCCGCCCGCCAGATTCTGGGGCAGCTGCTCGTGGCCCACGCCGAAACAAGCTACCTCCGGGGCGACTACGAGGCCGTGATCGCTGCTGCGCAGGAGATCATCCAGATATCCTACGCCCTTGGGCAGCCCTACCTTGAGGCCGAGGCGCGCTGCGTGTGGGGCAAGGGCTTACGACACCAGGGCCTGAACCAGGCAGCGCAAGACCAACTCGAAGCGGCCTATCGGCTGGTGCGGGCGAGCGCAGATAGCCGCGCCCAACGGCGGTTGCGCTGCGACCTGCACAACTTCCAGGGCCTGACGGCCTGGAGCCTCGGCCAGTTTGGCGTAGCTCGCGCCCACTACCGCGCTGCCCTGCGCGTTGCCCAGTCGATCACGTATAACCATGGCGAGAGCCATGGCTACTATGCGCTGGCGATGACCACCATCATGCTGGGCAACTACGCCGAGGCAGTGGAGTATGGCGCTGCGGCCACTACCAGCGCCCAGGTGAGCGGCAGTCGCATCGGCGAGATCCTCGGGCTGCTCACCAAGGGATTGGCTCACCTGCACCGTGGGGAGGAGACCGCCGCCCAGGAAGCCTTCAACGCAAGTGAAGATCTCTTCCAGCTGGTTGAGTACCGGCAGGGTGAGAGTAGCATGATCGCCTTCAGGGGCATGCTGCTGCTGCACCTCGGCGACTACGCGGCGGCGCGGGTGACGCTTGCTGAGGGCATCGCGCTCGGGCGGATGCTCAGATACCACCTAGTGTTCAGCCTCGGGCTGAACCTCATGGGCCTGCTGCAGCACCTGCTGGGCGATCACGCCGGAGCCGTCGCCGCATGCCGCGAGGCGATGGTGATCGCCGAGCGGGCAGGTGACATCGTGATGGTGGCCTACGCGCTGACTATTCTGGGCCACGCCTTCGCCGCCCTAGGCGAGGTCACGGAGGCCGCCGCGTGCTATGAGCGGGCGGTCGCCATTCGCCAGGCGATCCGCCAAGCCCACCTCATCCCCGAACCCCTGGCGGGTCTGATCGAACTTGCGCTCGCCCGGGGCGACCTGCCCACTGCCCTCGTCCATAGCGAAACCATCCTCGCCACGTACGCCCTAACCAGCCTCGCCGGTGTGGAGGAGCCAAGTCGTATCCTGCTGGCCTGCCACCGCAGCCTGGAGCTGGCGGGCGACGCGCGGGCCGCCCCGCTGCTGTGTCAGGCGGCGCGGCAGCTGCGCGAGCGGGCCGCCCGCCTGGCCAGCCCCGAGGAGCGGGCGACATTCTGCACGGCGGTGGCGGCCAACCGCGCCCTGCTGGCCCTGGCCGACGCGACCGCGGGCGGGTGAGCTGCTGGGGGGCGGCTTCGCCCGCGCACCATTCGGGCAGCCCTCACTCCCGGCTCCTCTCCCAGAGGATTTTTGGGCTGAGGCCCCCCCTCGCCCGCCGCAGCGGGAGCGGGGGGGGTG
>JBAXES010000760.1:0-2236 GCA_037140315.1 Chloroflexales bacterium | reverse complement strand
GATCTGGCCGGCGTCGCACAGGATCAGGGCTGCCGTGGCGGTGCAGAGCTTGGTCAGCGAGGCGATATCGTAGATCGTGTCGGTGGCCGCCGGCAGCGAGCCGGGGTCGCCGTACATCGTGGCCCCGTACGCGGCGTGGTGGACGGCCCGCCCGGCGCGCTGGGCGTGCACCGCCGCGCCGGGGAAGATCCGCGCGGCGATCGCCCCGGCGGCGCGGGCGTCGATCCTGGCAGCTGGCATGGCACCTCGGTTGAGTGGTGAATGCTGAGTGGTGAATGCTGAATGCTGAATGCTGAATGCGGCTGCCCGGCCATTCACCATTCACCATTCACCATTCCATTATATGTGCTATAATCACGCCCGTTGCACATACACAAGATCATATCGTTGAGGTGACCCGCAAGCCCGGATGCTTAGGGCGTAATGGTGGAAGCTGGTGAGAGTCCAGCGCTGTGCCGCAACTGTAACCGGTCGTCCCATAGGGACGCCGGAAGCCAGGAAGCCTACCTCAACACTTCGTTCACCCCTTCTCGAGCTTAGGAGGACGAACATGACCCGTGCCCCATAGCGCTCCCGCGTGATGGCCTGCCCGGTGTTCTGTCGCCCCGGTCTTCTCTGAAGGCTGGGGTTTTCTGTCTGCTTGCCATTATACGGGATCCCACATGAACCGCTCTATCCGCACCGCCGCCGCGCTCCTGATCGCCCTGACCCTGACCGCGTGCGCGGCCGCGCCCGCCGCACCGCCGCCCACAGCAGTGCCGCCCACCGCCGCGCCCACGATCACCGACGCCCTCGGCCGCCAGGTGGCCGTCCCGGCAACGGCGAAGCGCGTCATCTCGCTGGCCCCGTCGGTCACCGAGACCCTCTTCGCCATCGGTGCCGGCCCGCAGGTCGTGGGCGACACGAAGTACTGCAACTACCCGCCCGAGGCCGACGCCCTGCCCGAGATCGGCGGCTTCTCGGCCAAGACGATCAGCATCGAGTCGATCGTGGCCCTCAAGCCCGACCTGGTGATCGGCGGGAGCGTGGCCCAGGCCTCCGTGGCCGAGGCCCTGGAGAAGGCGGGCATCCCGACCCTGATCTTCGAGCCGAAGACCTTCGAGGAGGTCTACAGCCACATCGAGCAGCTCGGCTACCTCACCGGGCGCACGGATGCGGCCGCAGCCGTGGTGAAGCAGATGCGCGACCGGGTCGCGGCGGTGCAGCAGCGGGTCGCGGGCATCCCCGCCGGCCAGCGCCCGAGCGTCTTCTACGAGGTCTTCGACGAGCCGCTGATGACCGCCGGGCCGGGCACCTTCATCGGCCAGATGCTCGGGCTGGCTGGGGCGACCAGCATCTTCGCCGACGCGACCGAGGACTACCCGCAGGTGAGCGCCGAGGCGATCGTGTCGCGCGACCCGGCGGTGATCGTGGGGCCGAGCACGCACGGCGATAAGCTGACGCCGGCCCTGGTGGCCGCGCGACCGGGCTGGGACAAGATCCGTGCCGTGCGCGACGGCAAGGTCTACCTGCTCGACGGCGATATGGTCTCGCGGCCCGGCCCGCGCCTCGCCAACGCGCTGGAGGCCCTGGCCAACGCGCTCTACCCGGGGCAAAAGTGATCGGCCGGCTCCACCTGCGCCCGGCGGTCTGGGCTCCGGCCCTGATCCTCGGCCTCGCGGCGGCCGCCACCCTGAGCCTGGGCGTCGGCGCGGTGTGGCTGGCCCCCGAGCAGGTGGCGCGCGCCCTGCTGACGCCGCATAGCGCGGACGCCATCGCCAGCGTGGTGACGATCGTCTGGGATCTGCGCCTGGCCCGCGTGCTGCTGGCGGCGCTGGTGGGCGCGGGGCTGGCCGGGTCCGGCGCGGCCTTCCAGGGCATGTTCCGCACGCCCCTGGCCGACCCCTTTATGATCGGAGCCTCGGGCGGGGCGGCCTTGTGGGCGACCCTGGCCATCCTCGGGAAGGTGAACCTCGGTTCGGCGACCGTACCGGCGGCGGCGTTTATGGGGGCCATGCTCGCGGTGATGACCGTCTACGGCATCACCCTGGCCAGCGGGGCCAACTCGGCCACGGCCCTGCTGCTGGCTGGCGCGGCCCTGAGTACCATCCTGTCGGCGGTGGTCTCCCTGCTGATGCTGATGAACGACCGGGCCATCCAGGAGATCTTCGCCTGGCTGCTCGGCGGATTCTCGGGGCGCAGCTGGCCGCAACTGGCGATGTCCGGCCCGCCGATCCTGGTCGGGCTGGGCATGCTC
>JBAXES010000759.1:0-2242 GCA_037140315.1 Chloroflexales bacterium | reverse complement strand
TCTATTGTACGGAACCCTGCTCGCCTGAGTGTCTAGATTCTTGGGTCCACTATAACGAGACAATGCTCCCCGCACAGCCCGCGCAGTTCCCGACCTTGGAGCCGCCAACGGTTGAGCTTGCGGCCAATCCCGAGGCATGGCGGCGCTTCTTGCGGCGCTCGGTGAACTTCTTCTACCGCTGTGCGGCGGTCGCCGACATTGCGGTCGATGATGCGCCGGAGGCGACCTGGAGTATTCGACTGTGGGCGAGCAATGACCCGCACTGGCTCGAACCGTTCCTGGGCGTGCTCCTCCAGCAGATCCAGGCCCGGCGCTTCGAGGGTGGTGCATCTCGGCCCGCAACACTCACTGTCAGCGCACCTGACCACGAGGCGCTTAGCGTGACGGCGGCCGCGCCTATTTCGCAGAAGACGCTGGCACCTACCCTGCCGGATCTGGTCATCGCGACGACTAGGCAGCTGCGGATCGTCTCCACAGCGACACTGCCGCTGGCGCAGCCCGGCCAGCGGCTCAGTCCGCTCGCAACGGATCGGCACATGGAGGAGCATGTCGCGGCAGCACTGATTGTTTGTGAGCAGCCGCTGCTTGCGGTGACGAATGTCGGGCGCGCCTACATTTTGGCAATCGGAAGTGCCAACGCACCACCGGATCTGCCGAGCCTTCGATCAGGGGAGCAGATTCGCTTGCTCAGTACGGTGCCCGATGATCGCGGCAGCCTTGCCGCCGTGGTATTGACGAGCGCGGGTCAGATTAAGCGGCGCTTCCTCAATGGACTACTCCCTTCCACGGTTCGTGGGCATCTGATCACCGCCACAGGCGCGGAAATCATTGGTATCGAGTATGCGTCCGCTGCCGCCGATCTGCTGCTTGTGACCGCCTGGGGCTACGCTATTCGCTTCGCTGCCAAAGATGTACCAATGCAGGAGGACAATGCGGCTGGTGTCCATGCGGTGCGGCTCGGCGATGACGAATCCATTGTGGCGCTCGTGGTGGTAGAGCCGGAGCAGGCCGGGAGCGACTTGGTCGTCATCACTGCGGATGGCTATGCTAAGCGCACGCCGTTGAGCGAGTACCGCACGCAGGGACGCGGCGGCATCGGCGTCCATACCTCATCGGTCGGTGGGGTCATTAGCGCCTTCATCGCCACTGCCGAGGACGAGATCATCCTGCTCTCGAAGAAGGGGAAGGCCGCACGTTTCGCAGTGACCCACATTCCCCAGCAGGGCCGGGCGACGGTTGGCAATCATCTGGTGACCATCGATAGTGATGATCATCTGATCAGCGCACTGGCCCTCCCTGGCAACCGGCGCTGAATAATGGCCTGAGAAAGCGAGGGTGCGATGACCAATGTGCCTAATCTCCGGCGTAACACCGACCCGACCTTTGCGGGCATCGCCGGGGTCAAGCGCAAGCACCGCGAGCAGCTCGCCGCCTTTGAGCGCTGGGCCGCTGTGGGCGACTGGCACGCCTTCCACGCCGCCCACTACGACTGGTGGATGTTCCCCATTGATCAGAGCAGCCGGGGCCAAGGGATGGTGTATACCGTCTATGCCGGGGACGTGGCCGAGCTGAAGCAAGACCCGGCGTTCATCCGCGATTACCTGCGCGGCGTCGAGATGCTTGCGCTCTCCTGGGGCTGGGATCTGGCGCAGCGCGCGTATGTGCCGAACCCCCAGCCGGGCCAGGCGTGGGCCAACTGGCCGATCCGCCTGCATAAGGCGGCCCAGTCGCTCAAGCTCTTCGGATTCACCGCGCAGTTCGAGTCGCTGCGCGTTTTCGCCCTCGACCGCATCAAGCGTGGCGAGCAGTTCGACTACGGCAAGAAAGACCTCCGCCCGCTCTTCACGACCGGCGCGCCCGACGCCTGAACTACGAGATCCTATGCCTAACGACATCACCCACGCCGAGTGGCTCTCGCTGCTGGAGATCTCCGGCCCGTTCCTCTCGCTGCCGGTGCTCGACCGGGCCTTCCCGCAGGGCCTCGACGGCGTGGGCGCGGAGGTGCGCCGCGAGCTGCGCCTGACCTACAGCGAGTGGGCGGTCAGCCAGCGCGACCCGGCCATCCACCAGGCGTGGGTGCGCTGGGTGCTGCGCCGCGTCCTGCTGATGCCCGAGGCCGCCGTCGCCCGCCCCGAGGGCGATCTGTCCAGCCTCGTCGTGGCGGTGCCCGAGCAGCGCGAGACCCTGGCCCCCGACCTGGTGATCGTCGAGCCGGGCCGCAGCCGCCCGCGCGTGCTGGTGC
>JBAXES010000758.1:0-2246 GCA_037140315.1 Chloroflexales bacterium | reverse complement strand
CTCACCCACGGTATCCTCGGCAACAAGCTGAAGGAGCACCGCCTGCTCGATAAGGTCAACCAGATCACGATCGACGATAAGACTCCCTTTCAGATCGGGGGCTTCACGGTCGAGCCCTTCCATATCGCCCACTCTATCCCCGACGCGGTTGGCTTCGCGATCACCTGCGCCGGCGGCCTGGTCGTCTACCTGACCGACTGGAAGCTTGACCACACGCCGGTGGACGGCAAGCCGACCGACCTGGTGAAGCTCGCCGAGCTGGGCCAGCGTAAGCCGCTGGCGCTCATCACCGACTGCGTGCGCGTCGAGAGCAAGGGCTACACCCCCAGCGAGACGAGCGTCGGCGAGGCCTTCGATAATATCTTTGCCGTGGCCCCTGGCCGCGTGATCGTGGCAACCTTCGCCTCGAACATTAGCCGCGTCCAGCAGGTGATCGAGTCGGCTGAGGCCTACGGGCGTAAGGTGCTGCTCGTCGGGCGCAGCATGGAGAATAATACGCGCATCGCCCTTGAGATGGGCTTCCTCCACGCCGCCGAGGGCACGATCATCCGCCCCCACGAGATGAACGCCTACCCCGACGATCAGATCGCCGTGGTCTGCACCGGTAGCCAGGGCGAGCCGATGGCTGCGCTCAACCGCATGGCAAACCGCGACTACCCGCACGTCAAGATCAAGCAGGGCGACACGGTGGTCGTCTCGGCCACGCCCATCCCCGGCAATGAGGTCTCGGTGAGCCGGGTGATCAACAACCTGTTCCGCCTGGGCGCCGATGTGGTCTACGGCAACCAGGCCCAGGTCCACGTATCGGGGCACGCCGCCCAGGAGGAGCTGAAGCTGGTGCTGGCGCTGCTCCGCCCCGACTATGTGGTGCCCTTCCACGGCGACTACCGCCACGTGATGCTCTACCGCAAGCTGGCCATCAGCCTCGGCGGCATGTACACCGACGAGAAGGTGCTGATCGCCGAGGGCGGCACGATCATGGAGTTCGGCCCTGGCTTCGGCAAGATCACCGGCAAGGCCCCGGTCGGCTACATCTATGTTGATGGGACGAGCGTGGGGGATGTGGGCAATGTGGTGGTGCGCGACCGCCAGATGCTGGCCAAGGACGGCATGCTGATCGTGGTGGTGAGCATCGACGGCACCACCGGCGAGCTAGTGGCCGGGCCGGACGTGGTCTCGCGCGGCTTCGTCTACATGCGCCAGAGCCAGGACTTGATCGAGTCCACCAAGGATACGGTGCGTGCGGCCCTGACGAATAAGAACGGCGGGAACGCCATCCACGGCGACAGCCAGTTCGTCAGCCGCAAGATCAAGGACGTAGTGGGCGAGTACCTCTACCGCGAGACGAAGCGCCGGCCGATGGTGCTGCCGGTGGTGATGGAGGTGTAGGCCCGCGCGCCCCACACCCGCAGTGATTGATGGGGGTTGCTCGCGTCGCTGGCAACCTCCATCAATCGCCGCGCTGTCCCGGATTGGCTTAGACGATAGATGTCAGAAAGATGCGCAGAGCGTCCATTGCGCGGCGGTACTCGGCGTTGACAGATTGGCTCAGGACGGCCGCCTCGCGCGGCAGGCACTCCTCAAGGATGGCGCAGCGACCGGCCATCGCGTAGGCGCCCAGCTCATGGCAGCTCTCGCGCAGCTCGTGGGCAATGGAGACTACCTGTGCGTGGTTCGCATGGTGTATCGCCGTACCCAGATCCGCGAGGAGCGGCGGTGTCTCCTCCAAGAACATCACCACGATCTCTCTGATTACCTCCAGCGCGCATGGGCCGCCCGCCTCCACGAACTCCTGGAGCACTGCTGTGTCAAGGGTTGGGGCGTAAGGGTCGAACATACGCTCTGTCATGAATGCACCTTCCATATAGTTTATAATACTCCCTTATTCCTATTTTTGCATAGCTATTTCTCGTTCACTATGCCCAAGGCAGCGATCATATGACCTGGCCGCCCTACTTTGCCCAGAGCCTGACCCTGGGCAGCCCCGAGTCGGGGGTGGGCCTCTGCCTGCTGTGGACGCCGCAGGACCGCGTGCTGCCCGCCCTCGACCGGGCGGACTACGCGGTGGTGGGGAACCTCTACTCGCGTGACGGAGTCAGCTTTCTGCTGCGCACCATCCTGTCTCGGCCGACCATCCGCACCATCCTGCTCTGCGGGAAGGATGCGACGGGCAGCGGCGCGACCCTGGCGGCACTGCTGCGCGACGGGCTGGACGCCGAGGGCCGGGTGGCCGGCGACGGCACCCG
>JBAXES010000757.1:0-2247 GCA_037140315.1 Chloroflexales bacterium | reverse complement strand
CGCCGACGGCGCGGCGCAGCCACGCGTTCGTCGCCATCGAGAACCAGGCCGTCGCCAGGGTCAGCCGCCGATCCTGCGCCAGACAGAGAGCTGGTGGTCTATACCACCAATACTCCCTAAACTCGACCAGAATCTGTCTCACTGGGGCTTGACACGTTCCGCTATGCCTGGCCGCACGATGCGCCGGCACAGCACGCCCTGGTCACCGCCCTGGCGGCGGCGGGTCTCGCCGCGATTGGCCTGGCGGTGCCACACTTCTTCGACCACTTTCCGCCCCCCGCCCGTGATGCCGCCGAGGCTGCGGGGCTGCCGCTCCTCGAGATCCCCTGGGAGATCCCCTTCGCCCAGATCACCGAGGAGCTCCATCGCGTCATCCTTGCCGAACAAGCTGCGACCATCGCACGTTCGGAAGCCATCCACCGGATCCTCACGCAGGCGGCTACCGAGGGGCGCAGCCTGCAGGATGTCGCCGAGACCCTGCGCGGCCTGCTGCAGCGGGCCGTGTCCATCGTGGACGCCGAGGGACGCGTCCTCGCCTGGATCCCACTTGCCGATGCTGGTGACACCCCGTCGCCACCGCAACCCCACCTGACGACCTCGATGCGGATCAGCTCAGGCTGCTGCGCACCGGCACACGCCCCATCCGTTTGTCTGCCGCCGCACCTCCCGATTGCCCTACCTGGGTGGCTGCCCCTATCCGGCTGCAACACGAGTTCGTCGCTGCAGTCGCCGTCGCCGAGGACGATCACCGGCTCGACGACCTCGCCCTTCGTGCCATCGAGCACGCCGCCGTCGTGGCGGCGCTCCAGATCAGTCATCAGCGCGCGCTCGCCGCCCTGGAGGCCGCAAGCGTGAGTGCAGCCATGGCTGGATTGCGCGCGACACACGGCCAGTCGATCGCCGCGCGCGGCATCCCCTGCCCGCGATGGCGCCGCATCGTCTGATCTATGTACGCCGCATAGGCTGGCAGCAGCTCCTCGCGTGCAGCCTGCGATGTCTCGGCGATGAACAGGTGTGAGAAGATGGAGATGCGCGCCTCATCACCCAGCTGCGCGGCTGGCTGGCCGGGCATCCCATGGTGCGGGGGCAGCCGGCGCAGCGCCTCGATGTGGTGGCGACTCTGCTGAGTTGGTCGCTCTACGGGGCGGTGACCGCGTGGCGGAAGCAGGGCGGCCAGCGATCGGCCGAGGCCTTCGCGGACGAGGTGGTGCCGCTGCTCGCGGCCACCATCTCCACCGAGCAGCTGCTGGCCCAGCGCAGCTGATAGCGCTCCTCGGGGCGGGCCTGGCACCACGAACGGGCGCCTTGGGCGCCCGTTCGTGGTGCATCTGGTGGTCACTGCGAGATCAGGGTGCTCGCTTAGACCTCCTGGGCCACGCCCGCCGACAGCGCCACAGGCTGCCCCCACGCGCCGCCGAACACGAAGCTGCCGAGCGGCTTACGCGTCCGCTCCGCCAGCTCGCGCGTGCGCAGCGGCTCGGGCAGCGCGTCGGGGTTGCCCAACGTGCCGATGGCGAGCACAGTGAACGGCAGATACTCCTCGGGGATCGCGAACGCGCTACGGGCCTGCTCCGGGTCGAAGCCGGCCATCTGGTGCACGCGCAGCCCTAGCGCGGTCGCCTGGACGCTGAGGTGCGCGACGGCCTGGCCGAGATCGTAGAGCGCGTAGGGGTTCGGCTTGCCGGGCTCGCGCTGCTGGTGGGCCACCGCAAGCACGAGCAGCGGGACGTGCTGGGCCCAGACCTGATTACCCTCGACGAGGGTGCCGAGCAGGCGGGCGAAGGCCTCCTCGTCATCCCTGGGGGCGACCACAAAGCTCCAGGGCTGCACATTGGCGCCCGAGGCCGACCAGCGCGCGGCTTCAAAGAGGCTGAGGATCTGATCAGACGCCACGGGGGTCGGTGCGAAGGCACGCGGGCTCCAGCGCGTCTGGAGCAGTGTATGGATGGGGTGGTCCGTTACGGCGGGTTTGGTGGTCATTGCCGTTGCTCCTGCTAGCTAATCTGGTGGGTTTGGGCTCGTCGGTGCGGTTCTCGTGGCCACCCTTCTACCCCCGTCAATGTTGTTTGGACGCTGTACTCGTCTACTACACGCTCAGCGACACGGGCGGGTGTGGCTTGCTGCCAAGCGCCAGTGGAATCGTTGGCTGCTGTGGGCGGGGGCGGGCGCCGCTGCGCTGGAACTGCGCCGCTTGGTGCATAAACGCCTCCAGGCGCGTGCGGATATTCGTCCCCCCCTGGGAGTCGA
>JBAXES010000756.1:0-2249 GCA_037140315.1 Chloroflexales bacterium | reverse complement strand
ACCTGCAGGTCGAGCCTGAGCCCGCCCCCATCCTCGACGATGATCGCCAGGCCGGCGGCAGGCCGCCGGGCCGCGAGGCCGACGCGGCGGCGCGTAGCGCGCCTGCGGCGACCCGCGATCTCCGCCCCCCCAATCTATAGGCCAAAGAGCGTGAGCAGCGGACGCGCCACGGGGTTCTCCCCGTGGCGCGTCTCTGCGTACCGAGGGGTTTTCGCATGACGCCGTTCCCGCCGCCCCCGCCCCGTCGCCAGCGGCCCCTGGCCGCCGTCGCCCACCTGGGCCACATCGTCGCCCGCTGCCCCACCGAGCTGACCGAGCTGGTGCTCGCGCTCATCCTCGTCCAGTGGGGCCTCGTCCTCGCCCTGCCCGGCGATAGCTTCGGGGCGCCGGTCTACCGCGCCCTCCAGGCGACCGGGGTGCCCGAGGTCGTTATGGGCCTGGCCGCCATCGCGGTCGGCCTGGGCCAGGTCGTCGCCCTGGCCAGCCGCCGGCGCACCCCCCGCGTGGTGGGCAGCGCCCTCGCCGGCTGCTGCTTCTTCGCCATCACGTCCGCGATCCTGGTCGTCGAGCCCGTCAGCACCGCCGCCGCCCTCTACGGCACCCTGGCCCTCGCCAGCGCGGTCATCTACATCCGCCACCGGGATGGGGAGCCCCCACGATGAGCACCCTGATCGAGACCGGCCTGCTCCTCGCGGGCGGTGCCACGGGCACCGAGATCGTCCGCTTCGCCCTCAACTTTCGCCGGGACAAGAAGAAGGACGAGCGGGAGGGCGAGCAGCTGGAGTTCCAGCAGATCACCGACCTGGGCAAGCAGGCCGCCGAGCTGCGCGAGGAGATGCGGCGCAACAACGGCGAGCTGCGCGGCGAGCTGAACCAGATGCGCGGCGAGCTGGAGAGCTGGCGGCGCTCCTACTTCGACCTGTTCCACACCGCCCGCGAGATCCAGCAGCAGTACGGGCTGGTGACGACGTACCTCAACGCCATCCTCGCCTGGCTCAAGCACCAGAATATCGACATCCCGATGCCGGTGCCCGTCATGCCCGAGCTGCCGCCGCTGCCGTCCCCGCCGGCCGGGATCGGCCTGGGCGGCCCCGCGCCAGCCGCCCGCCCTGGGGTCAGCTGACCACCACACGGCCCGCTGGGCAACCACCGGAGCCAGGACACCTCGATGCACGCACTGCCCGATAGCCGATACCTGAGCCACGCCGCCCGATGTATTCACCCCACGGGTGAGCACATCGGGCATCACGCTTCCCGCCCGTGGCGTGCGAGCGTCACCCGCCGACTGTTCACTGACTTTTTCTGTGTACCGTCGCTCTACCGCACTGTGGTGCGGCGCGTTTCACTCAGCCACCGGGTCAATGTCGCTGTATTCGGCGGGGCCGCCCCACCGCACTGGGACGCCGGGAAAAGGCGATCATACAGTAACCTCCGGGGGGGGGTGAAGTCGCTGCACACCGACGAACCGCCCGTCCCTGTACAGATCCCCCCGCGATGGCCTTGTGGTGCGGAAAACGGCGGCTCCCCCCGCGTGGCGCTGTGGGGGGAGTGGGTGTATGGGGGATGCGGCCACGCCCGCTCTGGGGCCTCTGTACGCCGGGCCGGGGGGCGCGCTGGGACGCGGAGAACCGGGGTCTCCCCTCGCCGGCGAGGCCGGGGAGGATTGGGTGTACGAGGCCATCCAGCCTCTGCACAGAGGGTGTACGAGCTGGCGTCCCGCCCGTTGGGGCGCGGAGAAAGGGCGATGTGATGCCTCTGCTGAAGCGGAGTATCGGCGGCGAGATCGCGGCGGCGCGGGAGGCGGAGTCGGGCGCGTCGCACGCGGCCAATGTGGCGCAGACGCTGCGCCTGATCGCCCGGCTGGCGCACCAGGTCAGCCCGCGCGACCTGGCCATGATCGACGACGACGTGCAGAGCGCCCTCGCCGAGCTGAGCGTGAGCTACGGCTTCGCCCGGCTGGCCCAGGCGGCGCGGGCCTGGCGGCTCGACGAGCGGGCGGCGGGCTGATAGCGGGGGGCGACCCCCAGGGGAGCGATGGATGACCTACGAGGACACGTACGCCGCCGGGGAAGCCGGCACCGACGCGCAGCTCGCGGCGTTCCGCCTGATGTCGGCCCCGCCGGCGGGCGATGGCGCGGGGCTCGTCGCCGCGCTGCTGCTGGCCCTGCGCGTCGCCGCCGAGGAGCTGAGCGAGCGGGAGCTGGGCACGGCTGACGCCGAGACGCGGGCGGCGCTGGCCGGCCTGGGGG
>JBAXES010000755.1:0-2254 GCA_037140315.1 Chloroflexales bacterium | reverse complement strand
GGTGAGGGCGGCGCGCGCCGGGCGGGCGGGGCGTTCGTCTCCACCGGCAGCTCCTCGGACTCCTCGAACTCGCCCTCAGCGTCGGGCACCGGCCCCCGCTCACCGCGCGGCGATAGGATAATCATGTCCTGGGCGATCACCTCGCTGGTGTAGCGATCCTGGCCTTCCCGATCCGTCCACTTGCGTGTCTGAAGGCGGCCCTCGACATAGACCCGCGTGCCCTTGGTGAGGTACTGGTTGCAGATCTCGCCGAGCTTGTCCCAGGCAACAATGCGGAACCACTCGGTGTCCTCGTGCTGGTTGCCCTCTTTATCCTTCCAGGTACGCCCGCTGGCGACATTGAAGTGTGTTACGGCGCTGCCCTGGGCTGTGTAGCGCATCTCCGGATCCGCGCCGAGGCGTCCCGTCATCTGTACTTTGTTTAGGTCTTTGGCCATGGGTTGCATCCCCGTTCTTGTATGTGCTCATAACGATAGTTCCAGCCATTAGCCCGACCGAACTATTGTGCGTATTTTAGCATGAAACAATCTGCGCGTCAAGGGCCTTTTAGTCCCTTGTGACGCGCAGATCGGGCGCTCAGGAGAGGCCAATATCGAAGCCGGCCTCTAGGTCGCGCTTGGCATAGCGGCGGAAGGCCAGGATGGTCTTCGTGCCGATCACGCCGGCGATCTGGGCGATCCCGCCCGGCACCGACTCGTCCAGCGAGTCGTACTCGCTCACCCGCAGCAGGGCGATAATGTCGAACTCGCCGGTCACCGAGTAGACCTCGGCCACATTCGGCAGCTCGGCCACCGACTGGGCCACCTCGCTGATCCGCCGGGCCTCGCACGTGATCAACACAAACGCGGTGAGCATACACCCCTCCTCATCTCAGTGCCTCAGTGGCTCAGTCTCTCAGTGATCAAAACGGCTCCGGCGGGCGGATGCGCCAGAGCATCGGCGCGAGCCAGATCCAGGCGGTGTTGGCCAGCACCACGGCGCCCATCGCCAGGGCCGCGAGTCGGCCAGCCCAGCCGCTCCGCCAGATGGCCTCGGTCGCCATCGCCGCGCCCAGGGCCACCACCCAGGCCAGGAACAGCATCCAGCGCGGGCTGTTGGTGGCCAGGGTGATGAAGGGCAGCGCGGCGAAGCAGAGCCCTACGGCCAGGCTGCCCAGCATCAGCGCCAGCACGACCTGACGCCGGCTAAGCCCCTGGCTATCTGATGACCGGTCGCGGGCGAGCATCACGATCCCGCCCAGGGCCAGCGGTATCGGGAAGAGCCCGAAGTGGGTGATCAGCCCGACCCGCCAGAGCGTGTCCCACATCGCCGCCCGGCTCGCCGGGGCGCGCCCGGCCACCGCGCTCAGCCCGCCGGCCTGGGCCGTCGCGATCTGGCCCAGGAACAGCGGGATATAGGCGCTATAGAAGCAGGCCCCGGCGAAGAGCACCGCGCCGCCGAGCGACAGGCTCAGCGGCCAGCGGGCCGCCCGCGCCCACGCGACGCCGCGCCAGCTGATCAGCCAGGTGAGCGCCGTCAGCAGGCCCACCAGCAGGGCTGTGTTAATCAGGAACCCGAAGTGCCCCAGGAAGACCAGGCTCAGCAGGACGAACACCGTAACGCCCCAGACAATCCGCCGCCGCTGATCATCGCCCTGCCAGGCCTCCATGGCCCAGCAGAGGGCCGCGATCGTCAGCAGGTGAAAGAGCTGCGTGTAGATATGGGTGTCGAACGACCACCAGGTGGTCATGAACGTGGCCGCCGTGAACACGTAGATCGCCGCAGCCAGCAGGGCGGCCCGCACGCTCATTGCCCGGCTGGCGATCGCATAGACCACCGCCGCCCCCAGGGCGTCGGCCAGGGCTGCGCCAAACGGCAGGATCACGCCGGGGCTCAGGCCGAGCAGGGTGAGCGGCGCGACCACCAAGTATGGCCCCGGCGGGTAGGGGAAGTCGACCCCGCGGTTCTTCGAGAGGATGAGTATCAGGCCCCAGACGGCATCATTGAAGCGGTTGATCTGAAACCCGATGTCGCCGTGCATTGAGTCCGGGTAGAGCCGCCCCCCGTAGCGCATGGTGAAGGCGATCACGCAGATTGTGCTAAGCCAGCCCCGCCCCAGCGCGTCGAGCGGGAAGCCCAGTCGGCGCGACAGGGCCGGCAGGTCGGCGCGCAAGCCAACCGCCAGCGGGTAGGCCAGCGCCGTCGCGATCAGGGCGGCCCAGGCCCCGGCGGCCCAGCGCGGCGGGTCGAGGAGCGCTGCCAGGCCAACCATGCA
>JBAXES010000754.1:0-2256 GCA_037140315.1 Chloroflexales bacterium | reverse complement strand
CCTCAACCCGGACTGGAGCCCGCGCCCAGCGTACCTGGGGGTCAACCTGGTGGTAGAGTAAGGGCGCAGCAGCGCGGCGCTGCTGCGCCCTCACCGCTACCGGCCCTCTTTCTGCTTCAGCTCGGCGATCAGGCTCTGCACCCCCAGGTACGCTGGGCGCGGGCTCCAGTCCGGGTTGAGGATGGCGAACGAGGCCTGCTCGTGCTGCGGGTCGCCGCGCTCGCCCCAGAGCACCGCAAAGTTGATGTTCCAGAGAAACATGTTGCTCACCCAGGGGTAGTGCTCGTAGGTGCGCCGGATGGCCCCGGTGATGTACTCGGCCTGCTGATCGAGGCTCACCTGGTTGCCGAACTCGTAGCCCGGCGTGTTGTTCGGCGTGGCCCAGCCGTACTCGGTGATCCAGATGTTCTTGTCGGCCATGCCGTACTTCTCCATCCAGGCGCGCACGTTCTCGACGTGGCGGAAGTAGAAGGTGGAGTCGTCAGTCCAGCCCTTCGCGGTGCTGGGGTTGTCCGGCCAGAGCGTGTCGGGCGGGTTGGCCGAGCCACCGGGGTGCACCGCCTGCACGTCGAAGTAGTTGCGCACCTCGCCGCCGTTGTAGGTGTACATCGCCTGGTAGAAGGCCTGGTCGGAGAGCGCGAGGGCCGGGTTGGTCACGCCGCTTGATGACGAGGCCGCAGCCAGCACGATCGCGTTGGGGCTCACCGCCTTGATCCGCGTGTAGGCGACCTTCAGGATCTCCACGTAGTGCCCCACATCCTCGGGCACAATGTTCCCGCCGTTCTCGTGGGCCAGGTTTGGCTCGTTCCAGATCTCGTAGGCCTGGATCTTGTCGCCGTAGCGCCGCGCCATCAGATCAACGAAGTTCCCCAGGGTCGCCGGGTCGGAGGGCAGGCCGTTGGTGGCGCTATAGGCGGTCGGCGACTGGACGATGTTCACCAGCAGCTTGCGCCCGTAGGCGTTCACCGTGCTTACGATCCGGTCAAGCTCGTCCCAGCCGTAGATCCCCGCCGTCGGATCCTCAATATCCTTCCAGACCACCTGCTGGCGCACCCAGTCGAACCCGGCGTTCTGCACGAGCTGGAGCACCCGGTCGCGGTCGGTGTAGTAGAGGTGGCCCACAATGCCGAACTCAAGGGCGGACGGGCTGGCGGGCGCGGGCGTGGGGGTCTCGGTGGCCGACGCAGCCGTGGGTGCGTCGCCGGAGGGTGCGGTCGTGGGCACATCGCCCGCAGGTGTGACCGTAGGCACGGGAGTTGAGGCGGCGGTCGACATGTCGGGGGTGGCAATCACCACCGCCGTAGGCACATTCGACGAGGGAGCGCTCGGCGGGCTGCCCCCGCAGGCCGCAGCCAGCGGCACAAGCAGAAAGAGCAGCATGAGGCTAGTACGCAGGCGGGCAGATATGTTCATGAGCGTTGCTCCATAAGCGCTATGACGACGTGCGCGCGAAGCGGCGGGCAGCCCTGCCGCCCGCCGCTTCGCGCGCATAAAAGCTAGTCCTTCGGCATCGCCTGGATGGCGTACCAGGCCGGGCGCGGGCTCCAGTCACCGTTCAGCACGCCGAACGAGGCCTGCTCGTGCAGCGGCTCGCCAGTGCCGCTCGCGGACACCGCGAAGTTCAGGTTCCAGACGAACATCGCCCCAACCCAGGGCGCGTAGTCGTAGCGGCCCCGCTGGAAGGCGCGGATGATCCAGTCGGACTGGGTCTGGAACGAGATGCTGTTGCCGTACTCGTAGCCGGGGGTGTTGTTCTGCGTGGCCCAGCCAAACTCGGTGATCCAGATCTGCTTATCGGCCATGCCGTTCTGGACTAGCACATTGTGGATGTCCTCGACGCGCCGGAAGTAGAACTCGCGGCTGGTCCGCCAGTTCGGGCCGGACCCGGGGTTGTCCGGCCACATCTGGTCGGGCGAGTTGTACTGGCCGCCCGGGTGGACGCCGATCGCATCCACGTGGGTGCGGAACTTCGGGTTCGCGGCCATCGAGGCCATATACGAGGTGTCGCTCAGGGCGATGTCGGTGCGGTTCGTCTCGGTCGAGGTGGGCGCGCCGCTCACCACGATCGCGTAGGGGTCGCTGGCCTTGATCGCCTCATAGACAGAGGCGAGCATATCGACGTAGTAGTCGGCGCCGGCCACCGTGCCGCGAACGCCGCCGTTGGTTGCGCAGTCGCCGCCATTCTCACAGGCCCGGTTCTCCTCATTCCAGATCTCGTAGGCCTTGACGGTGCCTTTGTAGCGCGCCGCCATCTGG
>JBAXES010000753.1:0-2259 GCA_037140315.1 Chloroflexales bacterium | reverse complement strand
GGGGATATACGCCCCTCTCCCGCACGCGGGAGAGGGGCGTATATCCCCTCCTGACGGGGAATACCCCCCCTCGCCTGAGGAATACCAGGGGTCAGACTTTCGCATGTTCGACGCGCGTTCGGCGGCGCGGGAGTGGCTCTGTGATCACCACGAGGCGTAACCCATATGACCGACTATCCTGCCCCTGCTGATCTGCGGTCGATCACAGCGACGAGATGCGCCGTCTCTGGCGCGAGAACGTTTACTTGCCAGAGCATTGTCGGCGTTGCACATCTGTATTATCATGTACCTGCGAACCTTGTCTAACGGGCGATGGGTCGCAGCGCCGAGAGACAGCCCCGGATCGCACCAACGCTGCCAGGCGGACAAACCGCTGAGCGACGCAACCGCTGCCCATGCTGTGTGAGGCTTCGTCCCTGCACAGCCCGCGAGGCATGATAGACTCTCCGACGCACGAGACGCTGGAGCAGCTGCGCGCAGAGAACCAGCGCCTGCGCGCCCGTATTATTGCTCTGGAGGCGCACGAGGACGAGGCCCCGCTGATTGCGGGCCTTGCGCCGTACGGGCCGCCGATCTGGTTCGATGCCGTCAGCGATGCGATCTTTGTGACCGATGCCGAGCGACAGATCTGGGACTGGAACCGCGCGGCCGAGCAGATCTACGGCTGGCCGCGCGCCGAGGTGCTGGGGCGGTCGATCACGGAGATCATCCCGGCGGCGCGCTATCTCGACGAGGATGCTGTCATCGCGATGCAGCACCTGCGCCAGGATGGGGTGTGGCGGGGGATGGTGGTCCAGCGCGATCGCGACGGGCGCGAGCTGGTGATCGAGAGTGCCACGCAGACGCTCAAAGACGACCAGGGCGCGCTCTGCGGCTATATCGGGGTTAACCGCGATGTCACCGCGCAGCGGCGGGCCGAGCAGGCGTTGCGCGAGCGTGACGCCCAGCTGCGTCTGGCCTACGATGTGGCGCAGATCGGCACCTGGCGGCGTGACCTCACCCCAGAGTCGCGCATCGTCCAGCTGGATGCCCGCGCCCAGATCCACTACGGCGTCGCCAGCGCAGATCTCGCCCTCGACGATCTGCTCGCGCGCGTCCACCCCGACGACCGGCCGCAGCTGGAGCGGGTGATCACTGAGCTACCCCACTCTGATTACGACTCGCGCGGGCTGGTCGAGTACCGGCTGACCCACCCGGACGGGACGACGCACTGGCTCGCGGTGCATATCGGCACCTTCTTCGTCGGCGCGGGGCCGAGCCGCCGAGCCGTGTTCGCCACCGGTATCGTCCAAGATATCACCGCCCACAAGCAGGCCGAGGCGCAGGTGCGCGCCGCCCTCGCCGCCGAGCAGGCCGCCCGGCAGGTCGCCGAGGGCGCCTCCGAACGAACCGCGCGCCTTCAGGCGATCACCGCCGCCCTCGCCGGCTCCCTCGCGCGTGACCACGTGATCGCGGTGATGACCGACCACGGCACGGCGGCCACCGGGGCCACCGATGTAATCGTGACGCTCGTCGACCCCGATGACCAGCGGCTCACCTGCGTCGGCTGGAGCGGGCACGGCGCGGAGGATCTGGCCGCGCTGCCGGCCTTGCCGCTCAGCAGCCCGCGCCCGATGAGTGCTGCCGTCCGCGACCGGGCACCGAACTTGCTGACCTCACGTGATGACGCCGAGGCCCACTTCCCTGGCTTTGGCGCAATCTTGGCCCACTACGGAATGCACGCCCACGCCACCCTGCCCCTGCTCAGCGCGGATCGCACCCTGGGCGCGATGAGCTTCAGCTATGCACAGGCCCGCGCCTTTGCCCCCGAGGAGCGAGCGTTTATCGGCGCGCTCGCCCAGCAGTGCGCGCAGGCCCTGGACCGAGCTCGGCTCTACGATGAGATGGCAGCGGCCCGCGGGCGGCTCCAGGCCCTCAGCGAGCGCCTGATCGCCGTGCAGGAGGAGGAGCGGCAGCACCTGGCCCGCGAGCTGCACGACGAGATCGGCCAGTCCCTCACTGGGCTGAGCCTGACCTTGACGATGGGGTCTGCCCTACCACCGGATCTCTTGCACGCCCAGCTGACCAAGGCCCGGCAGCAGGTCACCAGCCTGATCGCCCAGGTGCGCCAGCGCTCGCTGGATCTGCGTCCGGCGATGCTCGACGACATGGGTCTCTATGCGGCCCTGACCTGGTTCTTCGAGCGCTATGCGGAGCAGACCGGGATTATAGTGGACCCAAGAATCTAGACACTCAGGCGAGCAGGGTTCCGTACAATAG
>JBAXES010000752.1:0-2265 GCA_037140315.1 Chloroflexales bacterium | reverse complement strand
AGCCATGGCGTGGCCGCGCTGGCGCTGGCCGCGCCATGGCTCGTGGGCCTCGCCTGCGCGGCTGTGGCCGCCTATGGCCTCAGCTCGGGCCTGATGGCCCTGGCACCGCGCATCGCGCCGGGGGCGTCGGCCGGGTTCCTGCGCGCCGCCCTGCTGATCACCCTGGCCGCCCTGGCCCTGCGGCTGGCCGGCGCGCTCTACCCGAGCTTTTTCTCCCACGATCTGGTGCTGCATAGCCGCTGGCTCTTCAATGTGCAGCTCGGCACGCTGGCCCAGTATAACCGGCCCTATGAGTTTAGCGGGCGTCTGTCGATCATCCCGCCGACGGTGTATATCCTGGCGGCGCCGATCACGGTGTTGGGCAACAGCCGCGTCGCAATCCAGGCCCTCTATGGCATGGCCGACGGCCTGACACCGCTGCTCACGGCGCTCTTGGCGCTGCGCCTCGGCCTAAGCGAGCGGGCGGCCCTGGTGGCCGGCGCGCTGATCGCGGCCATGCCGATGTTGTTCACCGCCCTCTTCTGGGGATTCCTGCCCCAGATCGTCGGTCAGGTGCTGAGCCTCGGGCTGCTGGCGGGTATGGCCGATGATCGCCCCTATCGGACGACGGGATGGCTCCTGGCAGGCATGCTTACGGTGATGGCCTTTCTGATCCACACCGGCGTTCTGCTGCTGATCGGAGTCTGCCTGGGGCTGTATGTGCTGCTCGGCACGCGCGTGTTGCGCGCTGAGCCGTGGCGCTGGCGCATGTGGGGCGCCGTGCTGATCGGCGCCTCGCTCTGTGGACTGCTGCTCCAGTATATCGACGCCGCCCGGCCGATGCTGGGCGGAATCCTCGCCGGGCCCCCGGCGCCTGTGGGGGGCGTCGACCGAGCCGCCGCGGCCGGCGGCGAGGCGGCCCGCCTATCTCAGATCTGGGTCGGCCTTCAGGCATCATTTGCGCCGCTGCCGGTGCCCCTGGTGGGGCTCGGGCTGGCCTACCTGATCTGGCGCACCCACGGCCACAGGCGTCTGCTCAGCGTCGCCTGGGTCGGCAGCACCCTGCTCTTCTTCGGGGTGGATCTGCTCACCGGTCTCCAGGTGCGCTACGGCTACTTCATCGCCCCGCTGGCCTGCGTGGGCGTGGCCGCCCTCACCGAGCGCATCGAGAGCCGACCGGCTGGCCGGCTGGCCACCCTGGCCCTGGTGGGCCTGGTTGTGGCTGCGGGGGTGAGCCTGTGGGTGTCCGGCGCCTTCTTTGGGGTCCGGCCGTCGGTCAACCCGCTGACCCACTGACGCGACGCTTCTGTACGAGAGGTCTTTATGCGTCCTCGCCCATTTGATCTGCGCAGCTTTATGCTGATCCTCGGCCCCGCCGTGATCGGCGTGGCATGGGCTATCTACAACCTCGCCCTGGCCGGGGCGCTGCGCGACGACTCCACGGTCCGCCCGCTGGTCTGGGTGGTGTTCGCCACGCCCTTTGCGATTCTGCTGGGCTGGCTCGCCGCCCGCCCGCGCGAGATGGGGCTGGCCTTCGCCTGCTGCTTCAGCCTCTACTTCTTCAGCTTCTTTGTCGCCCAGCGCATCGAGACACTGATCCAGAGCCCTGAGCAGGCGGCGGCCAGCGGCCACAACACCTACTTCTGGACGATGATCGGTATCCATGCGCTGGCCGGGGCGGGGCTGGCGATCTGGCGGGCGACTGGCTCCTCGGCCGCGCTCATCGAACGTGCGCCATGATCAACCCGCGCTCCGATCTGCGCTGGTGCGACGGCCTGGTGGCCGGGCTGTGCCTGCTGGTCTCCGCCGCGCTCTTTGTCGTCTTCCGCAATCACGGCTTCGACGACCCGTACGTCACCTACCGCTACGCGGCCAACCTGGCGGCCGGCCAGGGCTTTGTGTACAACCCCGGCCTGGCGGTGCTGAGCACGACGGCGCCGCTCTACGGGCTGCTGCTGGCCCCGGCGGCGGCCGTGGGACTCGATCTGCCGCTGGCCAGCAACCTGATCAGCTGCCTGAGCCTGGGCGCGGGCGGGCTGGCGATCTGGCGGCTGGGGCTGGCCTGGGAGGAGCCGCTGGCCGGGCTGGCGGGCGCGCTGATCTACCCGGCCTTCCCGCTGCTGGTGAGCACCATCGGCGCCGAGACGAGCTTCGCGCTGGCGCTGGTGCTCTGGGCCTTTGTGGCGTCCTCCGGCCCGCGCTGGCGGGCGGTCGCGGCGCTGCTGGCCCTGGCCACGCTGGTGCGCGCCGACGCGCTGCTGGCCGGGCTGGTGATCGCGCTATCCA
>JBAXES010000751.1:0-2268 GCA_037140315.1 Chloroflexales bacterium | reverse complement strand
ACCACCGACCGGGCGCGCTGGCCGCCGGCGAGCACCGGGTCCGCGCGCCGCTGAAGGAGGCCGGGCTGGGCAAGGCAGACATCCGCGCCCTCGCCCGCCGCCTTGGCCTGCCGGTCTGGGATAAGCCGGCCTTCGCCTGCCTCGGCTCGCGCTTCCCCTACGGCACGGAGATCACGCCGGCGAAGCTGGCCCAGGTGGAGGCCGCCGAGGAGGCGCTCTGGCAGCTGGGATTCCGCCAGTGCCGCGTGCGCTATCACGACGACCTGGCGCGGATCGAGGTCGGAGCCGAGGATATGTCCCTGCTGATCGCCCACGCCGCCGAGGTGGTGAGCCGCCTGCGCGACGAGGCGGGGTTTCGTCACGTCACCCTCGATCTAGCCGGCTACCGGCGCGGCAGCCTGAACGAGGGCCGCGCTACGGCGATCACGCTCGCTGAGCGCTGAGGGGTCTTGCCGACCATCGTCCTACCCCGTGGCCTCAGGCGGCTGCACGTGTCACCTGGATGCGGTGGACGGTGAGGCCTACCATGCTCAGGCCGCTGGCCGCGTAGGCCAGCTGTGCCCAGACCGAGCCGCTGTCGCTGCCGCTCCAGATGCCGTGGGCGAGGGCCAGGGCGAAGGTGCCGAAGCTGGCGTAGTGGATCACCCGCCACGCCCGCCCGCCGATCCAGCGCCGCGTGTAGAAGCTGAGCGTGAGCGGGATCATCAGGTAGAAGGCCACCTGTCCTAGGCCGACCCAAAAAGGCTGGTAGGCCCCGCTGAGGAAGGGCGTGAGGATCTGGATCAGGCTGTAGCCGATGTAGTGGTCGCCCAGCAGGCTTAGGGCGTGGATAGCGCCGAAGAGCAGGCCGAGGATGCTGGCGTACTCGTGCAGGTCGGACACGGTGGGGCCGCCCGGCCATGCCCGCGCCATACGGTTGGTGATCGTCAGGCCCAGGACCATCGACCACCAGAGCAGCCCGTAGGACACAAAGGCGCTCGCCCGCGTCAGATACCAGAAGGTCTTCTCGCCGAGCATGGCCATGCTCAGGCTCGCCCCGACGTCGGGGAAGATGACCGACAGCACGAGGGCGCTGCCCAGCATCAGCACAAGCGCCAGCAGCGACATCAGCACCGGCAGGGCCACGCCCAAGTCTGACGAGATGTCGGCGGCGGCGGTCAGACGGCCCTGGGGAGGGGGTGGTGCGCTGCGCGGAGCCGCCCGCTCGGTGTCGCGTGGGGAGGGCGAGGCCATCTTCAGCGTTCCTCATCTAAATAAATATTCATTGTAATGTCGATCATTTGTCATCAGCCGCGTGTTAGCGCGACGAGCGGGTGCTGGTGATCGACCCGCTGCTTGAACCGAAGTCGAACTGCCACCACTCCCGATGGCCGAGACGGCGGCGAGGTCTGGCGGGCGATGATGGCTGGATAGCAGGAGCAGCCTGCACGACAGCCTGCGCGGGACGAGCAGCGGCGCTGCTGGTGTCGGCAACACCGAAGGCAACCCATCCGGCGGCGGTGGCGGTCGCGGCGGCGGTGGCGAGTGCAGTGTTGAATGTCGTGACGAACAGGCGTCGGTTGGGTTTCCGGCGGGCCATATACAGGACTCCTCTAGACATACGTAGTGCGAGTTCGACAGCGCCGACGCCAATGGGCGACGGTACGTTAGCCCTATCATAGAGCATAGATCTTTAGAAACTCTATAGAAGATCTAAATTTTAGATGAGTTTTTTTCCGGCAGCACCCCCAGGCCGCGCAGCAGGGCGCGGGCCTCATAGTCGTAGAGGGCGGCGGCGTCGCCGATGATCGGCTGGAGGTGGCTGTCGAGCTCAAGGCCGACCAGGCCGTGGCCGATGGCCCAGGAGCGCAGGGTGGCGACCAGCACGGGCATGGGCATGGGCTGGCCGACGTCGCGCATCCAGCCGGCGCTGTGGGCGGTGATACTTGCGGGCACCGGCTGGCTTCCGATCCCGACATCAAGGCGGCCCTGCGCATAGGCGCTGCCGAAGAGCTCGCCGAAGACCGTCAGGGTCGCCCTGGCCTCGGGCGTCGTGATCTCAGCAGGGCCGACGTAGCCGGGGATGGGTGTGCCGAAGAGCAGGGCGTACTCAGCGGGGTGCGCCACGGCCCAGGCGCGGTAGGCGAGCATTATCGCCAGCAGCCGGTCAGCTACATCCGTATCGGCCAGCCGGTCGCTCTCGGCGCGCAGGGCGGCCCCCAGGGCGCGGTAGGCGTCCACGATCAGGTCGGTGATCAGGGCGTCGCGGTTGGCGTAGTAGTAGTAGAT
>JBAXES010000750.1:0-2269 GCA_037140315.1 Chloroflexales bacterium | reverse complement strand
GGGCGCAGCTGATCGAGGCCGAGGTGGGCAACGTGATCGTCGGCCAGCGTGACCTGGTGCGCCAGGTGGTGGTGACGCTGCTCGCCGGCGGCAACGCGCTGCTGGAGGGCGTGCCCGGCCTGGCGAAGACGACCCTGGTGCGCACGCTGGCCGACGTGATCGACTGCAGCTTCTCGCGCATCCAGTTCACCCCCGACCTGATGCCGGCCGATATCATCGGCACGACCCTGATCAGCGAGGACGAGCAGGGGCGCAAGGCGTTCCGCTTCGAACGCGGGCCGATCTTCGCCAACATGGTGCTGGCCGATGAGATCAACCGGGCCACCCCGAAGACGCAGAGCGCCCTGCTTGAGGCCATGCAGGAGCAGACGGTGTCGGTGGCAAAGACCATCCACAAGCTCGACCGGCCCTTCTTCGTGCTGGCCACCCAGAACCCGCTGGAGATGGAGGGCACCTACCCGCTGCCCGAGGCCCAGCTCGACCGCTTCTTCTTCAAGGTGAACGTGACCTTCCCCACCGCCGCCGAGCTGGTGGAGATCGCCCAGCGCACCACCGGCTCGCGCCGCCCGCAGACCCGCCACGTGGCTACCGGCGCGATGATCGTCGAGATGCAGGAGCTCGCGCGCACGGTGCCGATCGCCAGCCACGTGCTGGCCTACGCCGCCCGCCTGATCACCGCCACCCACCCCGGCGGCAAGGAGACGCCCAGCATCACCCGGCAGTATGTGCGCTACGGCGCGTCGCCCCGCGGCATGCAGGCGCTCATCCTGGCCGGCAAGATCATGGCCCTGCTCGACGGCCGATTCAACGTGGCCTTCGCCGACCTGAAGGCCGCCGCCCTGCCCACCCTGCGCCACCGCGTCGTGCTCAACTTCGAGGCCCAGGCCGAGGGCATCTCCTCCGATGAGGTGGTCAAGGGCGTGGTTGAGGCCGTCAAGGAGTAGGGGCGCAGCAGCGGCGCCCCTACGGGGACACACATGACCGAACCGCTCCTCGCGTCATCATTTATACGAAAACTGGATAACCTGTCGATATTGACCCGGCGGGCGATGGCGGGCGACATCCAGGGCGAGCGGCGCAGCCCGCGGCGCGGCTCGTCGGTGGAGTTCGCCGACTACCGGCCCTACGCCGCCGGCGACGACATCCGCCAGATCGACTGGAACCTCTACGCCCGCGCCGAGCGCTTCTACCTGAAGCTGTTTGTCGCCGAGGAGGAGCTGAGCGTCCACCTGCTGGTGGACACGAGCGCCAGCATGGACTGGGGCGAGCCGAATAAGCTGCGCTACGCCCGGCAGCTCGCCGGGGCCTTCGGCTACATCGCCCTGAGCAACCTCGACCGGGTGACGGTGAGCGCCTTCGGCGCCGGGCCGCACCCCGTCGCCCTGCCCAGCGTGCGCGGCAAGCGCGGCGCGCTGCCGCTCTTCGGCTTCCTCCAGCGCCTCGCCCCCGGCCAGGGCGGCGACCTGGCGAAGACCTGCCGCACCTATGCGCAGACGGCGCGCACCCCCGGCCCGCTGCTGCTCTGCTCCGACCTGCTCGACACCGGCTGGCGGGACGCCCTCGGCGCACTCTCGTCGCGGCCCTTCGAGGTGACGGTGATGCACGTCCTGGCCCCCCAGGAGATCGCCCCCGAACTCGACGGCGACTTCAAGCTGGTGGACGCCGAGGGCGGCGCGCCGGTGGAGATCAGCGCCGACATCGGCCTGATCCAGCGCTACCGCGAGGGCCTGGCCAGCTGGCGTGCGGAGATCGAGGGCTTCTGCAGCGGCCGCGGCATGAGCTACCTGGCCGTTGATACCTCGGTCCCGGTCGATGAGTTTGTGCTCTCGCAGCTGCGCACGCGCGGGGTTTTGCGGTAATGTTGAATGTTGAATGCCTGGCATTCAACATTCAACATTCAACATTCAACATTCAACACTCAGCGCTGTGGGCGTTTCGGTCATGCTGAGCGCAGCGAAGCATCTTCCAGGCTCGTGGATGGGAAGACCCCTCGCTGCGCTCGGGGTGACATGGGGCGGCGGATGCCCAGGCGACAGCGCCACGTTTGCGGTATTGCGCATTCAACATTCAACATTCGCAGGAGCGCCCATGTCCCTGATCAGCCCGCTGGCCCTGCTCGGCGCCGCCATCGTCGGGCCGATCATCGTGGCGATGTACCTGCTCAAGCTGCGCCGCGAGGAGCGGTCCGTCTCGTCGACCTTCCTCTGGCAGAGGATGGTGCGCGATGTGGAGGCCAACGCGCCCTGGCAGAAGCTGCGCCGCAGCCTGC
>JBAXES010000749.1:0-2271 GCA_037140315.1 Chloroflexales bacterium | reverse complement strand
GGCTGGGGCGCGTGGCAGCCGCTCGATAGCGGCGACTCCCGCTCGCAGTCCGATGACGGCGCCTTCGCCACCGCCAATGTCCTGGCCTTCCCCGCCGATAGCAGCTACCTCCAGCTGCGGGCCAGCTTCACCAGCCAGGTCGCCCGCGCCTCGGCCACGCTTAGCTCGGTGAAGGTCAGCTATTTCCAGACGGCCCAGGATCCGCCCACATTGGCGGCCGGCCTGCCACGTCGCCCGATCCTCTTTGGTAAGGAGGCCCTCACTCTGCGCCCGGTGCTGATCGGCCGCAGCGACTGGAGTGGCCGTGTGGAGGCCGCCCGCCCGGCCCGCCGCGACCCGCGCGGCGTGATCATTCACCAGATCGCCGCCGACCCCGCAGTGGGCAGCAGCATCGACCTGATGCGCGCGCTCCTCGCCTACCAGACCGGCGTGCTCGGCTGGGACGATCTGGCCTATCACTATGTCATCGACGCCGACGGCAATATCTTCGAGGGTCGCCTGGGTGGGCCGACCTCGGAGGTCGGCCGACTCTCGGGCGGCGACACGGCCATCCACATCGCCCTGATCGCTCCCCAGGACTCCGCGCCCAGCGACGCCGCCCAGGGCTCCCTGATCGGCCTGCTGGCCTGGATCGGCCAGGCCTATGATATTGCGCCAACCGGGCGGCACACGGTGCTGATTGGCGATACGCGCGCCCAGCGGCCTAACATCGCCGGTCACAGCGAGGCCGACCCGGTCGCAGCAGACCCCTATCCGGCCACGAGCGGCCTCCTTCCGCAGCTTCGCAGCCGCGCTGACCAGTCCACCGTGCGGGCGCGTTGGTACTTCGCCGAGGGCAATGTGGCCGACTATAGCGAGCGCCTGAGCCTGTTTAACCCCACCGGCGCTGCGGCCGACGCCAAGGTGACGCTCATCCGCCATGGCGACTCGCCCCTGACCCAGATCGTCAGCGTGCCCTCTGGCACCCGCAGCGACATGATCCTGAATGATGTGATCACCGGCACCACCTCGCTCCCGGCGATCATCGAGTCGAGCGCGCCGATCCTGGCCGAGCGCAATATGGGCCTCACCACCGACGTGGACGGCGGCCCCGGCATCAGCCGGCTCTCGCGAATCTGGTACTTCGCCGACGGCTCGACCGAGGATACCAATCGCACCTTCTTGATCTTGTTCAACCCGCAGGCCGCCGCCGTGCCGGCGACGATCACCTATATGCGCAGCGACGGCACGCAGCTTGAGCAGAAGGTCCAGATCAACGCGCGCGACCGGCTGGTGGTGTCGGTGAGCGACGTTCTGCCGTCCGCCAGCTTTGGCGCGCGGGTGATCGCCGCCCAGCCGATCGCCGTGGAGCGCACCATGCGCTTCGGCCTGCGTCAGACCGGCCTGAGCACCGGGCGCGGTATCGACACGCTCTCGCGACGCTGGCTCTTCGCTGAGGGCACCACCCAGGGCAGCTATCAGATGCGCCTGCTGGTGCTGAACCCCAACGACCAGCCGGTGAAGGCGGAGGCGGTGTTTATGGGGCCGGACGGCCAGCACGAGGTGCGGCGCTACGCTATCCCGCCGCGCACCCAGCAGGTGATCAACGTCAATGATGTCGTGCCGGGCCTGGGCGTCTCCTCTGAGGTTACTTCGGACCGGCCGGTGGTGGTGGAGCGGTCGATTACCTTTAACGACGCCAATAACGCCGCCGGGACGGTGGGCGCGGGGGCGCTGGCCCCGAGCTACGCGTGGGCCTTTGTCGATGGCCGCACCAGTGACTCGTCCTACTACCTGTGCGTGAGTAACCCCAACCTGGCGCCGGCCACGGTCACGGTGAGCTTTGTGTTTGGCGACGGAGCAACGGCGCGGCAGCAGTTCTACGTGCCTGCCGCATCCCGCTATACGCTAGCCGTCCATGAGCTCTACCCCAACGAGGACTCGGTGGCGGCGGTGGTCCGCGGCACCCAGCCGATCGTCGCCGAGCGCTCGATCTACCCCGGCGGCGGCGCGCGCGGCGGGGCGACCACCCTCGGCTTCCCCCTGCCGTAGCCGTGTAAGGGCGCAGCAGCGCTGCGCTGCTGCGCCCTTATGCTCACCGCCGGAGCTTTGCGGCTAGCTGCGTGTAGAACTGGTTGCTGGGGCGCAGCCGCAGGAACGTGCAGACCTTGGAGCTGCGCCGGGCCACCACCTCATCGCCCTCGCGCAGGGGCAGGTTGCCGCGACCATCGATGGCGATGCTGGCGTGATGGCGGCTGCGCAGGGCCAGCGTCACGACCGCGCCACTGTGCA